>CAZWGY010000139.1:3757-10731 GCA_964633575.1 uncultured Desulfobacteraceae bacterium | reverse complement strand
GGGCGGCGTCGAAGGACTGGTCGGCAACCAGATGAGCGATTTCCCCGCGCAATCCATGGGAATACTTGTCCGGCGGCAGATTCAACTCCTCGTCCATCGGGTAGAGAACATTGAGGCCCAAGCCTCGATAGCCGATCCGGTTGACCTTTACTCCACCGAATATGGATTCGATCTGACGACTACAATCCGGCACCCGGTGGGTGCGGGCCTCACCGTCCGCGCTCACGAGCTTTTTACGCTTTTTCTCTTTTACACTGCGCTCATTCAGATATCCCTCTAACAGCTTGCGCATGACCTCCATGCCTCTTTGCTGAATGAATGTTTCGGCGTCTCCCAAAGTTCCCGCTGCAACATCAGAGCCAGACAACTCTGCAATGAGCTCCTCGAAGTTGCCGAGTGCATCGCCATAGTGGAGCTTCTGTTCTTCGCCAATTTTTTCAAGTTGGACCATTTTTACCTCCAAAATAAGGGTGGAAAGAAAAGAGACATTTCTTTTGTATCTGAAAATCGCTTAAATATCAACAAGTTATTTTGGGATATTAGTTAACTCATTGATAATGCGTTGTTATTATTTATTATAAAAGAGCCGCACCCAAATCCATTTAACCTTTTTAATTTTTTTTCGTGTTTTTCGTGGTTTAATCCATTTTCATGCACGGGGGTGATCGCGGTGCCCCGCCCCGATCATGTGGGTTTATCCCTTGTTCCCCATGATCTCCCGTGATAGGTCTTTGTCACGGCCGAGACTCTTCGGCCGGCTCGGCCCAAAACTTCCAGATGGTCCAGGAACCCCGCCATGACCGACATTGAGACGGCCCCGTTGAATTTAGCTCGAGAAACCGTTACCGCCCGGTTTATTGACCCCGCCGGCCGCCCCGTCGAGCGGGAGGTGGAGATCCGGAACAACCCGATCACCGGCCGGAAGGCCCGGGTGACTAAGAGCCGCATCCACGAATGCGAGCCCGGCACCGAGACCCTCCCGGAGCCCCCGCCGGATGCCGAACAGACGGAAACCTGCCCTTTCTGTCCGCCCCGGGTCCGGTCCCGGACGCCCCGGCTCATCCCGGAGATCGCCGCTTCGGGACGGCTGGTCCAGGGCCGGTCGATCCTCTTTCCCAACCTCTTCCCCTATGGTCCCTATTCGGCGGTGAGCCTCTTTGACGATCACCATTACGTCCCCATCGGGACCGCCTCCGCGGCCACCTACGCCGACGGGTTCATCAACGCGGGCGAATACCTCCGCCGGGTCCGGGCTTACGACCCGGCGGCTGTCTATCTGGCGGTGACCCAGAATCATCTCCCATCGGCCGGCGGCTCCCTGGTTCATCCTCATCTCCAGATCCAGGCCGACGAAATCCCGGCCAACCACCACCGGTTTCTCCGGCGGCGGACCACCGGGTATGCCCGGGCCTTAAACGGGCGCCTCTTTGCCGATCTCGTGCTTGCTGAATGGTCCGCCGGTGCCCGCTACATCGGCGCCACCGGCCCCTGGGAGTGGCTGGCGGCCCATGCGCCCGAGGGCTTTTTCGAGCTCTGGGGGATTTATCCGGGAGCCACTTCGATCACCGACCTGTCAGCGGACGATTGGGGCGATCTCGCCGAGGGAGTAGTCAACGCCCAGCGGTTTTACCGGAGCCTCTGCCGAAACGGCTACAACCTGGGGCTCCTGTCGGTCGAGACGCCCGATTCGGCTCTCGAGCTGCGCTGCGTAATCCAGGTCCGGTCCAACTACGCTCCCTGGGTCCGAAACGACCACACCGGCTTCGAGGTGATGCTCGGGGAAATGGCCACCTTCACCGACCCCGAGGAAACGGCCCGGCTAGCCCGGCCCTTCTGGAGCGCCCGGTCAGGCTGACGTCGGCCCCTCAATCGACTGACATTCCTCGAAAATCCGGTGCGTACAGCGAAGGCAGATCCGCCGGTCAAGGGTCTCGAAGACGGCGGCGATGGCCTCCGATTCGGTGGCAAAGACGTGGTCGTCCCGGATGGCCGCGATATGGTCGGACCGGTGGAGAAAGTCGTTGACCTGGTGGTGGAGCGAGCAGAGGTAGAGGTCGATCCCCCGTTGTCGCCGGCGCCGGGCCTCGTGGTTGAGCATCATGGCGCCGGCGAGGTCCACGAAGTTGATCCCCACCGCCACGATCAGGACCCGCCGGTCGATCCCCTCGAGCGCCTTGACCACGTGCTCCACCGCCCCGAAAAAGAGGGAGCCGTCAATTCGGATGATTTTGAGCTGAGGGCATTCGGGCAGAGGCTTTTCCGCCAGGTCCATCAGCCGCCGGCGCGGGTCGGCCGGGTCCGGAGCCAGAGCGGTGATGTGAGGGTGGGCCGTCCGGCTGAGATATAAGGCCAGCGACAGGGTGACCCCGCCGTAGATGGCGAACTCCAGCTCCAACAGCAGGGTGGCCAGAAATGTCGCCACCAGGATTCCGGTTTCGGACCGGCTGGTCCGGACGATCTCCCGGATATGGGCCACGTCGATGAGGCGGAAGGCCACCACCAGAATGACGCCCCCCATGGCCGGCAGCGGGAGATAAGCGGTGAACGGGGCCACCAGCAGGAGGATAATTGTCAGAAACCCGGCGGAAAAGACGCTTGCCAGCGGCGTCTTCGCCCCGGCCTGGTAGTTGATCCCGGATCGGGTGAACGACCCCGAGCCGGCGTAGGCGGAGAAAAAGGACCCGGCCATGTTGGACAGCCCCTGGCCGATGAATTCCTGGTTCCCGTCGATGTGCTGGTTGGACACGGTCGCAATGGACCGGGCGATGGACAGGGCTTCGATGAGCCCCAGGAGCGCCACCGCCAAAGCCCCCGGCGCCAGAATCCGGACCGTGTCGGGGTTCAGGTCCGGAACGGACAGCGGGGGCAGCGATGCCGGCAGGCGGCCCAGGAGCCGAACCCCGTTGGCCTCGCCGTCGATGGCCAGGCAGAGGAGGCTCCCGATGATCATGGCAAAGAGCAGCCCCGGCCATTTGGGCCGCCACGACTTCAAAACCGCCGCGCTGACCAGGGTGACCAGGGCCACGGCCAGCTCGTGGACGTTGATCTGGCCGAGATTCTCCCAGAGAAAGTGCCAGGTCCGGAGAAACGAGGCTCCCCGGGGCACGTCGATCCCCAGGGCGTGCTTGAGCTGACCGGTGGCGATGAGGGCGGCGGCCCCGGCCGTGAATCCCACCACCACCGAATGGGAGACGAAGTTGATCAGTGCCCCCATCCGGACCAGGCCGAAGGCGAACTGGCAAACCCCCGCCAGAAAAGTCAGGGTCAGGGCCATCCGGATGTACTCGGCCGATCCCGGCTCGGCCAGAGGGCTCAAGGTGGAAAAGACGATGATCGAGATGGCGGTGGTGGGTCCCGAAACCAGGTGGAGTGATGACCCGAACAGGGCCGCGACTATCGGCGGAATGATGGCCGTGTAAAGGCCGTATTCCGCCGGCAACCCGGCGATCATGGCAAAGGCCACCCCCTGGGGCAAAACGATGAAGGCCCCGGTGAGCCCGGCGAAGAGGTCGTCCCGCAACGTCCGCCGATTTACCCGGGAGAGCCACCGCTGGGCGGGGAAGTGGAACAGCCGGCTCATGCCGCCGCCCGCCGGCCTCGGGCCGGGTTCCGGCGGTACCGGCCGAGAACGGTCAGCCCGGAAAGGGTTTCCACCGCCCGGATCAGCTCCGGCAGGGAGATCGGGCGGTTGAAGTCCCCGAGATGGGGACCCGTCTGAATGACCACCTCGGACCGGCCCTTTTCCAACCCGGCGATCCGGGCATCAGGCATCCCCCGGTCCCGGAGAAATGCCCGGAATTCGGTCTCGGTCATCTCGTCCTGGTCCGCCGTCCGGACGGTTTCGGTCATGTGCCGGTCCACCCCCATCTCGTCGATCATCCGGCTGATGAGCCCGTCGAGATCCAAGGGGATCGGCCCGGCGGCCGGTCCTCCGGCAAAGCCGCGATGGTAGGCCCGGAAGAGGCCGGTGATGAGCTTTTTCATTTGCCGGGGACGGAACCGGTCCCGGGCATCCACCGGGGAGCCGTCCGGGGCCGTGCCCACCCGGTCCGGATCGCCGAGCCGGAAGTGGGCTCCCACCAGGAGGAGAAGACTCAGGAAATGGCTTCCGATGAGCCGGTAGAGCGGGATGCCGTCGGCCTCCACGGGGGTCAGGTGCTCGAAATCCCGAAGGCCGCTTTCGCCCAGGTTGGGATGGATACAGGATGCCAGCCACCGGTCGAGCCGACCGGCCCGGAACCACTCGTACTGGCCGGCGTCCCGCCTTCGGGCCACCTGGACCCGGTTGTGAAACAGGGGGATCGGGGCGGTGTGGACGATCCCCCGGGAGGCCAGCCAGCCCAGGAGAAAGGCGTTTCGGCAGAGGGTCCGGCCGAAGGCGGTCCCGTCAAGAGGGCCGCCCCGGTCGCTGACGGCATAGTCGAAGTATCCGGGGGGCGCGGTAAAGGCGATGGCATACCTCCGGGGATGCAGACCGGCGGGCGCGCCGGCCGGAAGCCGGGTGAGCCGGTAAAGGGGGCCGCCGCCCGCCGTCACGGGCGTCGGCGGGTCGAACCGGACGGGGCAGGGGAATGCCTCCCGCTGGAGCCGGTCCATCCAGAGGGTCTCCGCCATCAACTGGCCGACCGGTTGCCCGTCCGTGGCCAGCTTGATGACCCGGGCCCGGCCGGACTCCCGGTCAAAGGCCACCCGGCTCCGGCCCATCCACGCCGGGCCGGTGGCCGATGGCCCGAACGATTCCAGCAGGGCATCCGGATCGACGGCCGGGGCGGATCGTCTCTCGGGAACCCGGAGGGGGCGGCCGCGAATGCCCAGGGGAAGGCTTCCCAATGCCTCGGCCGTTGCCCGGTGAGCGTGGCCGTCGGTCCGGCGGAGTGCCCGGACGAGTCGGTCTCCGGCCAGGGCCGCCAGGCCGTCATCCGACCCTTCGGATTGACGATAGACGGTCAACAGGCCGTCAGCGGCCAGGCGGAAGAGGAACAGCCCCTGGCGCTGGGAGAGGTACGTCCGGTTTTCCAGGAGGCCCGACAGAACCCGGACCGTCGTCGGGCGGATCGTCTCCGGGTGGCCGTCGGCGAGATCGAGGAGATGAAACGCCGCGTAGTACGCCGCCATGAATTCGGGCGCCGATGACGACAGGATCGCTTCGGACTGCTGGCGCTGGCGATGGAGGCCGGCGGGGGAGCTCAAACCGCCTCGCCGGCGCGGATGGTGATGGAAAAATGGGTCATGATACCTCTCGCCTCCGCGGTTCGGGGGACCGGATTCTCGGCCATGATCATCGTTTGGGCCATTCGTTTGACCCGGCTCATCAAACCCCTCCCCCCGGCCCCCTCCCCTAAAGGAGAGGGGGTGATATCAATTGCCTGATCCGACTGAAATCATGGCATGATCATCCCCCCTTCCCTTCAGGGAAGGGGGGCTAGGGGGGTTAGGTCTTTCCCGGACCCATTCGGTCCGGGTGACCCGGTTATAAAGGAATCGGGCCGGTTTTTCCACCCCCTTTCCGCTTAAACGAGCTTGAAAATGGGTTGACGAACGTCCGGAAATTGGTCATCAATGGCACGAAAACCGACCGGGATCGCCCATCCGCCTGGCGTCGGTCCGGTCCAATCGAAACGGAGAGGATGGAACATGGCATTTGAAACCGTGATCGGCCTTGAGGTCCACGCTCAGCTCAACACCGAGACCAAGATATTCTGTGGCTGCTCGACCCGCTTCGGGGCTCCCCCCAACACCCATGTCTGCCCGGTCTGCCTGGGGATGCCGGGAGTCCTCCCGGTGCTCAACCGGAAGGTGGTCGATTTCACCCTCCGGATGGCCCTGGCCACCCACTGCGAGGTCCAGCGGGAAAGCCGGTTCGCCCGGAAGAACTACTTCTACCCCGATTTGCCCAAGGGATACCAGATTTCTCAATACGAGCTCCCCATCGCCCGGAACGGCTACCTCGACGTCTCCGTCAACGGCGAGGTTCGCCGGATCGGGATCACCCGGATTCATATAGAAGAGGACGCCGGGAAGCTGATCCACGACCCGGACCGTCCGATCAGCCGGGTTGACTTGAACCGGACCGGCGTGCCCCTCATGGAGATCGTCAGCGAGCCGGACATCCGGTCCCCCGAGGAAGCCGGGGCCTACCTCCGGCAGCTCCGGTCGATCATCCGCTATCTGGGGATCGGGGACGGGAACATGGAGGAGGGCTCGTTCCGGTGTGACGCCAACGTCTCCATCATGCCCAGGGGATCGACGACCTTCGGGACCCGGACGGAGCTGAAAAACCTCAACTCATTTAAAAACGTCGAAAAGGCCATCCAGTTCGAGGTGACCCGCCAGCAGGACCGGATCGCCGACGGCGGCCTTGTGGCCCAGGAAACCCGGCTCTGGGACCCCGACCGGAACCTGACCACATCCATGCGCGGCAAGGAGGAAGCCCACGACTACCGCTACTTCCCCGACCCTGACCTCCTGCCGCTGTCCATTGACGACGACTGGATCGAGGCGGTCCGCGAGTCCCTGCCGGAGCTGCCCGAGGCGAGAAAAGAACGGTTTGTAGCGGCCTTCGGCCTGCCCCCCTACGACGCCGAGGTCCTCACCGCCGGCAAGGAGCTGGCCGATTACTTCGAAGCCTGTCTCGAGACCTTCCCCAAGCCCAAGCCCGTGAGCAACTGGATCATGGGGACGCTGTTGGGGCGGCTCAATGCCGAGGGCAAGTCCATCGAGGAAGCGCCGATCCCGGCGGCCGATCTGGGGGGCCTCCTGAAGCTCATCGACCAGGGGACCATCAGCGGAAAGATCGCCAAGACGGTCTTCGACGAGATGGCCGACACCGGCAAGCCGGCGGAGACCATCGTCCGGGAAAAAGGGCTGGTCCAGGTCTCGGACGCTTCGGCCATCGAAGGGGTCGTGGCGGATGTCCTCGAAGCGCATCCGGACGAGGTGGCCGGCTACCGGGGCGGCAAGACCAAGCTCCTCGG
>CAZWGY010000139.1:0-3657 GCA_964633575.1 uncultured Desulfobacteraceae bacterium | reverse complement strand
CTCAAACGCTGATCATGCCCATCGGCTAAAAAGATGTGTATAACGGCGAGGGCGAAGCCCTGGTGCCGGGCATTTCTTCAGGAGAGGCGCCGGGGGGATATACGGCGCCGGGCAATACCGCCAGATAATCCAAACACAGGAAAATCGTAACGTAAAAAGCCGGAGGCGCTCAAAGCGCCTCCGGCTTTTTTAGTCAATCAGATGGTCAGCCTGGGTTAGAAGCTGAGGGAGAGCTGGCCGCCGATTTCGTAAGGATCGGCTTCGTCTTCCACGCCCATCGTAGTGGCCTCGCCGGCAAAGAGGTAGGCACCGACCACATCGAGCTTCAGGTTATCGATCAACTGATAGGAAACCTTCAGGTCGATCTCTGTACCCAACTCACTCTCTTTAAGATTGCTCTGCACGGCATCATCTTCGGATGTGTCAACGCTGATCTTGATATCGTCATCCTTGCGGGCATACCAAGCATCCAAGCTGATGGCGAGCTTCGGCATCGGCTTCACCGTAACGCCCAGGTTGGCGGCGAGAATGTCGGTAATCTCGTCGGCCGGGGAGTTCTTGGATGACTGACGATCAAACATGCCGTATCCCATAATCTCCGACCAGTAATAAGAAGATCCATGCGGGCTCACAAAAGCATCGACATCGGTGCTTTCCTCGTCGTCCATGCCGGTTGCATAGAAAATCCGGCCGTGAACGTCACCCATGCCGAAATTGAACTTACCACCCAAAGCGGCCAGCCAGCCTTTGAAGTCAACGCTGTCATTTGAGCCTGCAAGATCCGCGTCGCCGCCGTTATAGATACCGGTCAGCCAGAAAGACGCGGCGTCAAAGTTCATGTCGAGATCCAAACCCGCGTAAAACATGTTGAGGTCATCCAATGTGGGGAGGCCGGGGTTCGTGCCGCCGTATTCAGAGGCGTTATCTGAATAAACATAAAGCACATAAGGTTTTACGCTAACGGCACCCGCGCTGAAAGACGGCGCGACGATGAAATAATCAACATCCTTGGCATTGTTGGCTGTCATGCCTTCATTGGCTCGGATCCACATCACTGGAATAGAAAAACTGTCGGCACCAAAAGTAAGGGTCATGCCACTCGCGTTATCGGCAAACAAAAACGCACGGGCCAACTCGAAATATTGGACACCCACTTTTGCGTTTAACGCACCGACATTAAAATCGGCATAAGATTGCATAATTTCAACATTACCGCCATCCGCGCCAATCTGACCATAACCAAAATTTCCCTCCGACTTGGCACCACGGCTCCAAGAGCCCTCTCCTCCACCGTATCCCCATTCTCCGTCGAACTCGAACTTGGTAACGAATTTCAAGTTCTCGTGGAAAACGGCCGTGTAGTAAAGCCGAGTTCGTGTATCCACACCCGTCCAGTCCATGGCATCAGATTCATCCTCGCCGGTGAAATTCTGGTTGGTATAAAACCGCGTCCGCCAATATCCACCGAACTCATGCTGCATGGCCATGACCGGCACCGAAAACATACATACCAATAGCGCCGCTAACGCCAGAATCATAATTCTCTTCATCTTTTCTCCTCCATACCTGAAAATGTGTACTACCAACCTTCAAACAACCTGAAACAACCCGATAATTTCTTCCCTAGCCAGATACCGCCGTGTTTTTCGTCTCACCTCCTTCCCGTCATTCGTTTGATCAATCCTCTTTCATCATCATATCTTCATCAAATGCTTGCTAACAGTACCATAGAACCATGTCAAGGATTTTTTCCACCATCCCTTTCGATGGCGCCTCCGCCTTGACAGGTCCCGGGGCCTGGCCTATGATCGGTGCCCGTTTGAAAGCGGTCAGAACGATCATTGCACCCTTCAACCCTCTTTACACGTTTCGGAGATTTTTTTCAACAAAAATATATCATGAGATATGACCCCATCGATCCGAATCTCTTTGTCCGGAACCGGGCTCGCCTGTCAGCGCGGCTGAAGCCCGGATCAGTTGCGGTGATAAACGCCAACGATCTAATGCCCACCAGCGCCGACGGCGTCCGGTCGTTTATCCAGAACACCGACCTCTTCTACCTCACCGGGATCGACCAGGAGGAGACGATCCTCGTCCTCTGCCCGGACGCCCCCGAGCCTAAAGACCGGGAAATCCTCTTTATCCGGAAGACCGATGAACGGATCGCCGTCTGGGAAGGGCCTCGCCATACCATCGAAGAGGCGGCGGCCATTGCCGGAATCGGGTCGGTCCGCTGGACCTCGGCCTTTGAGAATGCCTTCCGGGCACTGGCGGTCCGATCGGACCGGATTTACCTGAACACCAACGAGCACCTCCGGGCGGACACCTCGGTGGAAAGCCGGGATGACCGGTTCCGGAAGTGGTGCCGGGACCGGTTTCCGCTCCACCGTTACGAGCGCCTCGCGCCGCTCATGGCTCTGCTCCGGGAGGTCAAATCGGCCGAGGAAGTTGACCTCATCCGCCGTGCCTGCGCCATCACCGGCTCGGCCTTCCGGCGGGTCCTCGGGGTCATCCGTCCCGGCGTTTGGGAATACGGGATCGAGGCCGAGATTCGCCACGAGTTCATCCGGAGCGGCGCCCGGGGGACCGCCTACGAGCCGATCATCGCGTCCGGCCCCAATTCATGTGTGCTCCACTACGTGAAAAACGACCGGCGGTGTGAGGACGGCGACCTGGTGCTGATGGACTTCGGGGCCGCCTATGCCAACTATGCGGCGGACATGACCCGGACGGTCCCGGTCAGCGGCCGGTTCACGACTCGACAACGAGCGGTTTACGACGCCGTGCTGCGGGTCCAGCGGGCGGCCATCGACATGCTTCGGCCGGGCACCCTCCTGGATGACTACCAGAAAGCAGTGGGGCGGCTCGTGGAAGCCGAGCTGATCGACCTGGGGCTTCTGGACGCGGCGGCGGTCCGGGACCAGGACCCGGACAAGCCGCTTTACAAGACCTTTTTCATGCACGGGACCTCACATCATTTGGGCCTCGACGTCCATGACCTGGGCGACCGGTACCGGCCGCTGGCGCCGGGGATGGTCCTCACCTGCGAGCCCGGCATCTATATCGAGGATGAGGGCTTCGGGGTCCGCCTGGAAAACGACGTTCTGGTGACTTCGGACGCCCCGGTCGATCTCATGGCGGAGATTCCCATCGAAGCCGGGGAGATCGAGGCCCTGATGGCCGGCGGCGGATAGGGCGCGCCGGGATCATGATGGAAACCGCGACATTTATTCTGCTGGTCGGCGTCGGCCTGGGGCTCACCCTGGCGGGGATCGTCTTCTGTGTCCTGCCGATCCTGCCGGGGCCGCCCATGAGCTGGGCCGGTCTGGTCCTGATCGACTGGGCCTACGGGTGGGAGCCGTTCGATCTCCGGTTTCTGATCATCATGGCGGTCCTGATGATTCTGGTCACCGCGCTGGACGGCGTGATCCCGCTGTTGGGGGCCCGTCGGTACGGGGCATCGGGCAAGGGGATCTGGGGATCGGCCATCGGCCTGATCGTCGGGATGATCTTTTTCCCGCCCTGGGGGATTTTTATCGGGGCCTTTGTGGGAGCCCTGGCCGGGGAATTGATGTCCGGCAAGGACCGGAACCGGGCGTTGCGGGTGGGGTGGGGGATCTTCGTGGGAACCATGCTCGGCATTGGGCTGAAGCTGGC
>CAZWGY010000138.1:9587-10794 GCA_964633575.1 uncultured Desulfobacteraceae bacterium | reverse complement strand
ACAGCGTCGAGGTGATCCCGTTTCAGCTCGTATTTGAGGTCGCTGGACAACTGGCTGTGCCAGAGCGTCGCCGACTCGGCATCGGTGAAGTGAAGGTCGGACAGGTGGAGAATGGAATGCATAACCCCCTCAGCGGATCAGTTATTCGGTTTCGCCGTCGAGCTTCCGTTGGACGCTTCTCACCTTGTCGCTCATGGTCTGTTTCCGGTCGGTCCGGGTCCCCAGCTTGATGGTGGTGGTGATCCGGGGCGCGCCCATCTCATGGACCACCTCGTGGCACCGCTTGATGGCCGCGAACACGGTGTCCCAGTCGCCTTCGATGTTGGTGCCGTAAGCGTGGAGCTGGTTTTTGAGCCCGCAGGCGTTTAAGACCCGGTGGCAGGCGGCCACGTATTTGGACACCGAGACCCCGACGCCCATGGGAACTATACTCAAATCGACAATCACGTCCATGATTTACCTCCTTACGGGTTTACCTGACCGTCACCACCGGACAGTCAGCGTTTAAGATCAGAAACTGAGCGGTTGAGCCCAACAGGAGCTTGCCCACCCGGGACCGCTTCTGGACGCCCATGATAATCTCATCCACGCCGTTCTTGCGGGCATGGGACAGGAGCGTCTCGGCCGGGGAGCCGTCCATGACCACCAGATGGGTTTCACAGGGGACGTCGGCCCCTTTCAGCTCGTTTTCAGCAAACCGGAGCTCCCGCTCGGCCCGGGCGAAATGCTCGCGGGAAACGGCGGGTCCCCCTTCCATGGCGGTGACGACCAGGACGGATGCCTTAAACGCCCGGCCATGGGCAATGGCCAGTTGCAGGGCATCCTGGGCGGCATCCGAGCGGTTATACGCCAGCATGATCTTCATGGGGCTCTCCTCGTATCAGGGTGATGAAAAAGATTTACAACAAAACACAAATAATGTAGAATCAATTTCTTAAGAAAGGATAGGATTATGCCGATGATAGTTTTGCCCGACATTCCCGAGCCTTTGTATCAAAAGCTCCTCGCTGACGCAAAAAAGGAAAAGCGAACCGTGGTCCAACAGATCCTCTACGAAATTGCCACTGGCATTCAGCTCCGCGAAAACCCGAAAGAACGGAGACGCATACTGATGGGCAAGCTTCATTCAGAAGAGCCATCGATTGACCCTTTGCGGATAGATGATCCGGTTGACCTCATCCGCGAGGACAGGGATTCTCGTTGATCC
>CAZWGY010000138.1:2756-9487 GCA_964633575.1 uncultured Desulfobacteraceae bacterium | reverse complement strand
CATCCGATGGCGGCCAGGAAAAGCGTATCGTGGTCCTCGTCGGTCTCCGTCAGGACCCATTCTCCGGCCTCGGTTCGGGCATATCGCTCGATCTTCCGGACGTTTTGGGAAACCATCAGATACTCCCGCAAGGCCGGCAGTCGGCGGTAGTGAGCGAACTTTAATCCGCGATCATAGGCTTCGGTGGCGTCCGACGGGACCTCGACGATCACGTCCGGGTTGACCAGGGTATCTTCCCGGTCATCGATAAACATCTCCGGCTCACAAACCACCATCACGTCGGGATAGGTGTAAAGGCCCGAGGCGGTTACCTTCAGCCGCATGTCCGACGGATAGACCCGCCAGGGTCCCGCCTTGAGCCGTGACACCAGGGAAAAGATCAGGTTGGCGACGATAAGGTTGTGTCGCCGGGAGGCCCCCGCCATGGCGAAGACCTCTCCGGCGAGATACTCGCTCCGGGGCTCGGCCGTCCGTTCCCGGGCGAGATAGTCCGCCTCGGTGATGAAATCCGCTATCCGTTCCGCCATGGCTTGACCTCGGTTTTACCGTCCGCATCCATGTTACAGATAATCCCCCACCAGGGTAAAGGCGGCCCAGTACCCCGGATGGGGGTAGCGGGCCCGGACGTGGGCCATGGCCCGGCGGAGGCTTTCGGCTTTGTCCGCCCGCTGGTAGCTTCGATAGAACTGCTTCATGAGCATCGCCGTGGAGACATCGCTCACCCGCCAGAGGCTGGAGACGATGGTGTGGGTTCCGGCGTAGAAAAAGGCCCGGTTCAGGCCGATGACGTCATCGCCGGCGGTAACCTTGCCCAGGCCGGTCTGACAGGCGCTCAGGACCACCATGTCGGCCTCGATGTCCAGCCCGAAGACTTCGGCCGCCTCCAGATCGCCGTCGTATTCGTCCCCCCGGACCAGCTTGACCGCCGAAAAGAGCGGGTTGATGGGGTCCAGCTCGCCGTGTGAGGCGATATGGATGATCCCGAACCGGGAGATGTTTTCCACCACCCAGGCTTCGGTGGCCCGCTCACCCGTAAGAATGGTGATCTCCGGGAACCGCCACTTGATCGCTCCCACCTCGTATTCGGCAAAGGGGAGCGCCAGGGCGGGGTCTCCCAGGTCCGGGGCTCCGATGGCGAGGACTTCGGTGTTCCGGCTCGCCCGTCGGCGGGAGAGGGTGTATTCCAGGAGGCTGGTGGCCGGGAGATAGAAAATCGGGAACCGGTCCACCAGGTAGGCATCCGCGTCGGACAGGGCCGCGAAGGATAGATAATGCAGCGAGTTGTGGGGAACCATCCCGACGGCCGACGCCCCGTCGAGCCGGGGCAGAACCTGGCTTAACAGCCGGTCGTGGAGCTTTCGGGACAGGGGCTCCACCGGCTCGAGGTTCTGGATGGCCCGCCGAAAAGCAAGGATTTCCTCGCCCAGGGCCGCCCGGTCCCCCGGTATCCGGACCAGCTCGAGGCCGTCGGTCCGGATCACCCAGGCCAGAACCGTATCGGGCAGGAGATACCAGGCCACCAGAGCCACGTCCGGCGGGAGGAGGGCGGTGAGGGTCTCGGCGTCAATGGGGCTCACGGTGACGGTGGCGGCAAGCTGAGGGGCTTTCGACTGGATTTCGATCATCAGGGTTTCGTGGTCCCGGCGGAGCCGCGCCAGGGTTTCCTCGTAGGTGCTCCGGGCCGTCGTATCGGTGGATTGAGCCACCAGAGCCTCATGCTCGGTGATCCGGGCCCGGAGAGTGGTCAGCTCGCCGTAGAGGGCCGCGTCAACGGACCGGCCGAGCCGGAGCCGCTGGTTCCCCAAAAGGTCGATAAAGCTCCGGGCCCGGGACCGTTCCGCCGCCTCAAAGGCGGCAGTGGGCCGGTCCATCTTCACCAGGAGCCCCACCAGAGTTTCGTAAACGTCGAGCTTGTTGGCGATAAAGCCGTTTTTCAGGCCGTCGATCCGGATCTCCGCCCGCATCTCCTCGATCACCGAGACGGCCTCGTTGAGCCGATCCAGGGCGCCCGCCCGGTCGTCGATTTCGAGCCGGAGCCGGGCCAGGCCGTAAAGCGCCCGCCACTCGACTTCCCGGAGCGCCATTTGCCGGGCCAGGTCGAGGGCCTCGGTGTAAGCCCGTTCCGCCCGGTCCCGGTCCCCGGTTCCGGCGGTTGCTTCGCCGAGTGCCACCAGGGACCGGGCCGCGTTGATCCGGTTCCCGATGGCCGTCGCTCCGGCAACGGCCCGGTCTAACAGGTCGGCCGCTTCGGCGTAGTCCCCTGTTCGAAGCCGGGTCATCCCGAGGTTCCGGAAGTCGTGGGCGATGGCCCACTTGGAGCCGATCCGGGTGTCGATGGCCAGAGCCGCCTCGAACCGCTCGACCGCCTCCCGGTACCGCTCCATCTCCCGGAGGACCTGGCCGATGTTGTTCAGGGTGGTGGCCACCTCGTCGTCCCGGGCGTCGAGGGTCCGGGCGATCTCGAGGGCGCCGTCGAGCTCGGACAGAGCCCGCTCGGGGTCCCCGAGGGTCCACCAGATAAGTCCGGCGGTGTTCCGGGTAATCACCCGCCCCAGGGGCCAGCCGATGGCCTCGGCCCGGCGCTGGGCTTCCCGCTGGAGCTTGAAAGCGGTCTCATAGCGGGCCGTGTACCAGGCGAGGTTGGCCTGCTCGATGGTCACCGTCACGCTCAGGCGCCCGTTGTCCGGAATTGCCGGCAGGGCTTCGGCCGCTTCGGCGAACCGGGCTTCGGCTTCGGCAAAATTTCCCAGGAGCCGGTGGCACCGGCCGATGTCGATGATCGACTGGACCACGCCGGCCGGGTCTCCGGCCCGTTCGAAAGCCGCCTTTGCCCGTCCGTAGTGGGTGATGGCCACGGCGTACTGGCTCATCCGAAGGTCGTAGATCCGGCCGATATTCGACTCCTGGCGGGCCAGGAGCAGGTCCCCGGCCGACGATTCGGCCACTTCCGCCGCCGACTGGAACCGGGTCAGGGCCCGGTCGTACTCGGTGGCGTTTTCCAGGACGATCCCGAGGCTCGCCAGGGCCGACGCCGTCTCGGCGGGAAGGTCCAGGGAGTCGAGGACCGCCACCGCCCGTTCGAGCCGGTGGATCGCATCGCTGTACCGCTCGAGCCTGGCCAGGAGGAGCCCCTCCCGGAGGACCGCTTCGGCATGGGCCTGGGAGTCGGGGGCCGTCTCGCCGATCAGCTCGGACAGGGCCGAAGCGTAGCTCAGGGCTTGCTCCAGCTTCCCGGACCGATGGGCGCTCTCCCGGGCCAGGCCGTAGAGCGCCGGGAGGTATTTGGCCAGGGCCGGGACCCGTTCGGCCACCCGGATGGCGCCGTCGAATTGAGCCAGGGCCGCCTCCCAGCGCCCGGCCTTGTAATCCGCCTGGCCGGCCCGGACGGTGTCGGCGAATCGCCGTTGAGCCAGCTCCGCCGCGGCCGACGGGGTCAGGCCGGAATCCCCCAGAACGACCCAGGCGTCCCCGGCGGCCGTCACCGCGTCGCCGTCGAGATAAGCCGAAAGGAATTCCTCGACGTCACCGGCGGCCCGGTCACCGGCCGGGAGGACCGCCGTGGGGAGGCCGTAGAGCCCGGACAGGTGAGCGATCCCCTCGGCGCTCGTCGCGGATTTCGCTCCGGTGAGGAGCGCCAGGGCGAGGTCGCCCCGGCCGGCCCGGCTTGACAGAAGCCGGTCCAGGCGGCGGTACCGGCCGGATTCGGACCAGATCGCCGGAAACCGCTCGGGGGTTTCCCCGGAGCGGGTGGGGACCGTGACCGCTTCGGTCACCGGGTTCCGGACCAAAAGCGTGTGGACCGGCCCGTCAACCTCGAACGGGTCCTCGCCCACGGGAGCCAGGGTGTAGCCGTCGGGTGGCTGCTCCATGGGCGGAATCGCCATGAGAACCTCCCGGAACGGCTTCCGGGCGGAGATGGCCCGGACCAGGTGAGTGGCTGACATCGCCCGGGCCGCGCCGTCGGGGACCTCAATCCCGTCCAGCGATTCCCCGGCAAGGTACCGGGTGTCGGGCGGCATGGTGGTTATAACTCCCGGCTCGGCCCGGATCTCGGACGCCGTGAGAAAAAAGGTCACCGCGTGAGGAGTCCCGAGGCCGAAGGGCCGGACCAGGGTGGTCTCCGGCGGGAGGGCCGCCATGACCGCTTCGGGACTCACCGGCACCGGGCCGAAGAGCCCCATGAAGCCGGGGGGCGACGCCGGGTCCCGTCCGGTCAGGGCATCAGCCAGGCGGGTCCGGTACCGGTCTTTCAGGGTCTCCGCGAGTCCCTCCCGGCCCGATTCCGCCGCTGCCTGGGCGTCGAGGGCCAGGCCCAGGAGGATGACCGCCCGGTCCCGGTCCGGCCCCGGCGGATGGATTCGCAGGGCTTCAGGCAAACCTTCGCCCGCCGGCCAGCCCCCGGCCTGATCGGCGAGGATCTCCGTTTCGGTCTCCACCCGGTCTTCCAGATAGGTCCGCCGTTCCCCGTCGGCCGCATGGGCATCGGCGCGAAGGCGAATGATCCGCTCGAGGCGGGGATATATCTCCCGGATCAAGGCCCGGTCCCGATCCGCCGCCGGGGTGATCCAGTCGGCGGTCCGGTGGAACCGCTCGATCTCGGCGATCCGCTCGGCCAGGGCAAAGGCATTGGCGACCTGGCCGTCCCGGACATGGTCGGCCACCAGAGGGGCGAAGGCCCCCATGATCTCCCCGGCTCCGCAACCGGCATCGACAACGGTGATCTTATCGAGGGCCGTTAGGGCTTCTTCCAGCCGGCCCAGCCCGGCCAGAGCCCGCCATCGGAGGGCCGGGTCGTTGGCGAGATCCGCGGATTTCAGGGCCGATTCGAGATGGTCCCGAACCCGGTCCGGCTCGCCCAAATCCCGGCTCACCGCCGCCAGGTTAAGGTGGAGAACCCCGGCGGCCGAAGCCGCTTCGGGATTATTGACCGGCAAGGGGTCACCCAGGAGATCGAGCCCCCGTTGGAACGCAACCCCGGCTCGAGTCAAGTATCGGAGCCGGACCGCCGCCGTCCCGGCATCGTCCAGACCGGCGGGCGCCGGCCGCAACATGGCATAGACCCCCATGGCGTTCTGATATCGGACCGCCATCATCGGGTCCGGCGAGGTTTTTTGCTCAAGGCGGGCCAGGAGCCGGTCCGTTCGGCGAGCCAGCCGGTCCAGGACCGCCCAGGCTTCCTCGCGGTCCCCGTCCCAGGTCCCGAACGCCAGCGCCCGGCCCATGTTCCGGAGGTTGACCGTCGTGCTCACGCTGTTTTCCATGGCCAGGGTCAGCTCGGCGGACCGCCTGAACCGGTTGAAGGCCGTCGCGTTGTCGCCCAGACAGTATGCGATGAGCCCGCCCCGGTGGAAGAGGAGCGCCACTCCGTACCTATCGGCCGGAGCCACCGTCCCGTCCGGCGGGTAACCGGCCAGTTGGCCGGCGATGGCGGTTTCCGCGTCGGTCAGCCGGCCCCGCTCGATCCCGATCCGAAACAAAAAGGTTTCGGCCAGCCGGATTTCCTGGTCGGCGGAAAAGCCACGGGCCGCGGCCGTGGTGTTGGCCGCGTCCAGGGAGACCTCCATCCGGATGTTCACCAGCCCGGCCCCGCCGGACTCGGGCGACCGGTCCGGGACCCCGTGCTCGCGGACGAGGGCAATGGCATCGGAAAATCCCTCGGCCGCCTGGCCCAAGAGCCGGTCCCGCTCCGCCCCCGTTTGATTCCCGGCGTGGTGATAAGTGCAAAAGGCCGCTGACCGCCGGTTCCGGGCGAGGTTCCGGGTATTGCCCAGCCGCTCGTTGAGTTCGAACGCGCCGTTGAATGCCTCGGCCGCGGCGGCCCAGTCTTCCAATTCCTGACAGGCGAGCCCGAGCCGGTCGAGGGTTTCGGCCTTGAGCTCGGCCAGCCGCTCGGACCGGTCCAGGGCCTCCCGGACACTTTTGATCCGGTGGGTCAGGGTCTTTTGGAGCCGGTCGCCGGCTTCCGGCGAGTCGGTCCGGGCGGCCCAGTCGGCCAATTCCGGTATCAGGGCCGCCTGCCGCTCGACCAGCCCCTCCATCGCCGTCCGGTAGGTCTCCCATTCCGGAGACGGCGGGGGCGGAACCGGTTCGCCGGTGATCCGGTAGAGGGTCTGGTGGATTTCGGCCTCGACTTCCGCCAGCCGTTCGGCAACGGGGTCGGCCTCGTTCTCGCGAGCCGCTCCGGCGGCCCGGATCGCGTCATTGACCGTCCGGATCACCCGGTCAAAAGCGTCCGATGCGGCCTTGGGGGCCTTATGAGCGTCGATCCGGTCGAGGGCGGACTCGAAGGCGGTTCGGGTTTGTCGGGGCTCGCCGCCGGCAAACCCGGCCGCTCCCAGGCGCTGGTAGAACAGGATTTCGGCGGTGGGGTCCCCGAAGGGCTGGTCCGCCGCCAGGCGGCCGACGTAATAGCGGAAGGCGTCGGCGTAGCGCTGGAGCGCGAAGGCGACATTGCCCAGGTTCAAGAGGAGATCGGCTTCGTTGCCGGGATAGCGTTCGGCATCAGTGAGAAACCTGGCCCGGCGGTAGGCGGAGAGGGCCGGCTCGAGGGTCCCGGACCGGCCATGGACGGTCTCGAGGACCTCGAGGACGTAGCCGAGGGTCTGATGGTAAAACGGAACCCGGCCGTCGATGGCCACCGCCCGTTCCAGGAGCTCCCGGGCCCCGGTCAGGGCCTCTTCCGTGTCGAGGTAGGTCAAACAGAGGGCGACCGCGTAGATAAAAACCGGGTC
>CAZWGY010000138.1:0-2656 GCA_964633575.1 uncultured Desulfobacteraceae bacterium | reverse complement strand
CGTAGATTCGGTCCTCGTAGGGCCGGGCCTCGATCTCGGCCTCGTAGAGGGAAAGGGCCTGGCTGAAGCGCTCCTCACGGTAGAGGATTTCCGCCAGGGCGAGCCGGGCGGCGGCGGTGCCGGGGACTTCGGCGGCGTGATCGACTCGGTCGAGGACCTCGCGGTAGGCCGCCCTGGCCTCGGCCGGCCGGTCGGCGGCGTCGAGGAGATCGCCGACCCGGTTGAGGGCGGCAACGGCTAAGACCGGCCGGGTTTCCCAACTCTTTTCCGCCACTTGCCGAAGCTGCCGGACCGCCGCGTCGCTCCCCTCCGCCGTCGAGCCGCCGGCGGCCGCCTCCACGATCCGCTCAGCGGCCTTCGCCGCCCACGGTTCAACATCGGGATAGCGGTCGATCACCGCCTCGTAGAGAGGCCGGACCCGCTCCGACCGGCCCATCCGGGCGTAAAGGTCGGCCTTGACCAGGAGAGCCTCGGCCCGATGAGCCGGGGCCGCGTCGGGAGACTCGATCACCGGGTCGAGCCCGGTGATCCCGTCGGCGATAAGGCCGGGATCAGCGGTCAGCGAGGCGATGAGCCGGCCTGAAACGATCCGGGCACGGGCCGCCACTTCAGGATCGGCTCCATCGAAATGGACCGACAGCCGGTCCAGCCCGGCCCGGAGGGCTTCCATCCGTGCTTCCGAAGTTCCAGCGGCCCCGGCCGCCCGGCGGGTCGAGATGGCCGTCCGGCCGATCCGCGCCAGGTCGGCCTCGGGTCGAGCCGACGGATAAGATTCCACCACCGCGGCATAAGCCCGCTTGGCGGCATCCAGGTGCCCGGCCGCCTCAAACCCCTCGGCGACCGCTAAACCAGCGGCCGGAGCGACTTCGGCCTTCGGAAACCGCTTCACCACCCGGTCCGCTGCCAGGGCCGCCAAGAGAGGCTCGGGGGGGATCTTGTCGGCCATTTCCCGAGCCAGAGCCCACTGGGCCGGCGCGTCGGGAGCGTCCGGAACTTCACCGGCCGGCGGCAGGGACCAGACGTTGGTTCCCCCGCCCCGGTCGGAGAGGAAGAGGAGCCGGTCCCCGGCCCGGACCGGGGCGAGGGCCGAAAAGGTCCCGGCGGTCAGCGCCATCAGGGGCCGGTCCCCGGCCGAATCGGCCCGGAAGATCCGTGCCCGGTCCGTCGGTGTCAGGGTTCCGTCGCCGTCGGTATCCAGATCGATCCGGGAAAAGAGAACTTCTTCGCCGCCGGGGGACCAGGCGGGGAGCAGGTCCGGTTGAGGGTCGTCGGTGAAGCGGATGATCTTCCCGGTGGAAAGCTCCAGGCGGATGATGTCGCCGTCCCAGTGGCGGTCGTGGGCTACGCAGACCAGGTACCGGCCGTCCGGGGAGGCAGCCGGAAAAGTCCCCGCCACGGAGAGATCCCGAACCCCGGCACCCTTTACCGTCAGATCGAGGGCCGCCAGACGGGGACCGTCCCACCCGGGCCGGGTCCGGTGAAAGTAGAGGGTCCGGCCGTCCGGGGAGAAGGCGGGACCGCCGTCAGCCGTCTCCCGGCCGGTGAGCCGCCGGGGCTCGGCATCCGGGGCATTGCGGTCGATGAGGTAGATATCGCCGGTGATGTCGTGGCCCGTTCCCACGTAGGCGATCCAGCGGCCGTCATCGGAGACCGCCGGGAAGGACTTCCCCATTGGGTTGTCGGTGAGCCGCTCGGGGAGGATCTCCCGGCCCGGGTCGGTCGATTGAAGGTAAAGGTCGGTCTGACCCGCCCCGGCGTCCGCCGAGCCTCGAACGTAAACCAGCCAGCGCCCGTCTCCGGAAACCGCCATCTGCCGGATCGGCTCGGCCTCGGCGGATATCACCTCCAGGCGAGGGCGATGGACCGGCGGTTTCCGAGGCCCCTCGGCGGCGTGTCCGACAAGGACTTCACCCCCCATCAGCAAAAAGCCGCCAACCAGCGCCAGAACAACTCCCCGCCGGGCGGTCATGGCGCCACCGTCCAGGTCCCGTCGGGCGTCTGGACCCGCTCGCCGGGAAGGGCGTTTTCCGCGTTGAGCCGGCCGAAGACCCGGCGGACCCGGTCCAGGTCGGCATCGGTGAGGCTCTCGTTTGTTTCGATGACCCGCCGCATGAGGGTCTCCCGAGCCTCGTTGACCTGGGCGACCACCGCTTCGAGCTCCCCGGCCGTGTAATCCCCGGCAAAGGCTTTCAGGTCGTCGGGGGCTCCCTCCCGGTCCATCTCGAAGGCGGTCAGGGTCCCGGTCCGGTTTTCCCCCACCCAGCCGAGCCGCTTGAAGGCGGCCACGTCATCCTCGTGAAAGGCGGTAACCCGCATGGCGTCCACCGCGTCCCGTTGCTCCCCGCTCCGGGGCACCGGCTCCCGAATCTCCCCCCGGGCATCGACCCCCCGGACCGAGGCCAACAAAAGCATCTCCCGGTCCAGGGCGTTGTAGGTCCCGAGGACCTGGTTTTCGAGGGTCGTCCGCTCGCTCTGAACCTCCACCTTGACCTCCGCCAGGGTGCAGCCGGCGAGCAGCATCAACGGGACCAACAGGTATCGTTTCATCTCATGCTCCTCTTATGGTAAGCCGGTGGCGCGGGCTTCCAGCCCGCATGTTGTAGGGGCGGACCCGCGTGTCCGCCCGTTATGGGCAAGCATATTGGTGAGTCCTCCG
>CAZWGY010000137.1:0-10816 GCA_964633575.1 uncultured Desulfobacteraceae bacterium | reverse complement strand
TCCCGCCGGATAATCTTTCCTTGATCCATCACCGAATGGGGCTTATATTATTTGTTTTTGGATGATGGACGGAAACTTAAGCGGGACGGCCATGATGAAGCGACATATCGAGACCATCGCCCAGGGACTGGAGATTCCCCTGTCCACGCTGGAGCGCTGGATCCGGCAGGGGCGGATTCCGTTACAGAAGGTCGGCCGGGAGTGCCGATTCGAAATGGCGAGCCTGACTCGATGGGCCCGGCATCATCACCTGACCTTCTCCCTGCCGGATGCCGAAGGCGAATCCGCCCCCGTACCGGCCCGCGAAACCCTCCAGGAGAGCATCGTCCGTGGGGGAGTTCACCACCACGTCGAGGGAAACGACATCGAGACGAGCCTCCGGGCGGCGGTTTCCCGAATGGATGCGCTGTCCGAAGCCGACGGCGATCAGCTCTTCCATCGGCTTCATGAGCGTGAGCAGCTCACATCCACCGGCGTGGGCAAGGGCGTGGCGATCCCCCACCCCCGGACCCATAATCCCGACCTTTTCCCCGAATCGGTCATCGCCCCCTGCTTTCTGGATTCCCCGGTGGACTTCCGGGCGGTGGACGACCGGCCGGTGTTCGTCCTGTTCATCCTCATCAGTCCCTCAGTGAAGCAGCACCTTCATCTCCTGTCGCGGCTGTCCTATTGCGTCCGGGACGATGATTTCGTCCGATTTCTCCGGACCGCGCCGGCGGCGGAAACCCTTCTGACCGAAATCACCCGGATCGAGGCGGTCCTGGACGGCACCGCCGCCACCTGAATCGATTCCCATGCGGATTATCCGTTTCTGGCGACAACCAGGCTCCTGGAATTTCTTCCGGCTCGACGACCGGCTTTTGCTCATGCTCATCGCCGTAATCGTGGGGACCTGTGCCGGCCTGGCCGCCATTGCCCTGAACCGATCCATCATCGCCCTGTTCGAGGGACTCCACCACTTCCGCCATTACACCTGGGCTTTTGTGCTGCCCGGAATCGGCGCGGCCCTGTCCTCACTGTTTCTGGAGAAAGTAGTCCGGGAAGGGGCCGGCCACGGGGTGCCCGAAGTTATCTACAGCGTCTCCCGCTACGGAGGACTGCTCCGGTTCCGGTCGAGCTACTCCCGGCTCGTGTCGAGCTGCCTGACCATCGGGAGCGGCGGCTCGGCCGGGCCGGAGGCCCCGGTGGTCATGAGCGGGGCCGCCATCGGCTCGAACATCGCCAAATACTTCAACTTAAACGACCGACAAAGGGTGACGATAGTGGGCTGCGGGGCGGCCGGCGCCATCTCATCGATCTTCAACGCCCCGATTGCCGGGATGGTCTTCACCATCGAGGTGATCCTTGGGGAATGGACCGCCATCCACATCATCCCCATCGCCATCGCGTCGGTGGCCGGCACGGAGATCAGCCGGCTTCTCCAGGGCAACCAGATCGCCTTTGCCCATCGGCTCTTCCACGTCGGCCTGCTGGACATCGTCGCCTCCGTCGGCCTGGCCGTTTTCACCGCCGCGGCATCCATTCTCCTGACCCGAACCCTTCGCTGGATGCACCACGTTTCGGGACGGGTGGCCGTCCCCCCCTGGATTCGGGCCGGCCTCGGCGGATGCGCCGTCGGGCTGATGGGACTGGCGATGCCCATTGTTTTAGGCGAGGGGTACCATTCCATCCGGGAGATGATCAGCGGGACCTTCACCGGCGGAGTCCTCATCGTTGCCGCCGCCGTGCTGGCCAAGATTCTGGCCACCTCCTTGACTCTGGGCTGGGGGGGCTCGGGGGGGATCTTTGCCCCGTGTCTGGTAGTGGGAAGCCTGGCCGGGCTGACCTTCCACCGGCTCCTCGTGCTTCTTTTTCCCGGCGTGACCTGGGTCAACGAGGGCTGCTTCGCCCTTCTGGGGATGGCCGGTCTGGTGAGCGGGATTCTCCAGGCCCCCTTGACCGGAATTTTCCTCATCGTCGAAATCACCGGCGGCTACGAGGTCATCCTCCCGCTGATCATCGTCTCAGCCATCTCCACCACCGGCTGCCATTACCTGGAGCCGGCCTCGTTTTATCTCAAGGACCTGGTGGAGCGGGGACAGCTCCTCCGACCGGGGACCGACGCCCGGGTCCTGTCCGACCTGACCGTCTCCGAGGTCCTCGAGACCGATTGTATCACCGTCACCCGGGACATGCGCCTCCGGGATTTCATCGAGATTGTCAAGCAGTCGCACCGGAACCACTTCCCGGTGGAGGACGGCCGGACCGGCACCTTTGTCGGGATGATCCATCTGGATGACATCCGGCTCTACCTCTTCGACCCGATCATGTACGACGCCGTCATCCTGGAACAGATCATGGACCCTTATGTGGACACGGTCCAGCCCGAAGACGACCTCGGGGAGGTCCTCCGCCGGATGGACGAAAAACGGCTCTTCAGTATGCCGGTAATCGCCAAAAATCGATTTGTCGGAATGATTTCCAAAGCCACGCTGCTGGACCAGTACCGCAAGGAGCTCCGGGTCCAGACCAGCCACAGTTAGCGGCCATCGCGCCAGAGGAGAGATTTGCCCATGGACCCAACACTTTTTCACATCTTCAGGAACACTCCGCTGGGCAGGGAGACCCTGCTCCAGTCCCTCTACTTCGTCAAGCAGGTGGGCGCCGACTTAACCGTTTACATCCCCCGGTTTACCAAGTTCTTGATGTATTTTGAAAACGACGTCGTACAGATCGACCTGGACGCGTCCTACCTGACAGCCCCGGACACCGCCGAGCCTCATCTCCGGGACCTGACCGACGCGGGCGGGGTGGCCCCCCACATCCTGGAGCCGAAAAACTTCACCGCCTCGACGCTCCCGGATATCCCCACTCACTTCGATTTTATATGCTGCCCCCGGTCCATCAGCGACCTGTCTTCCAAAATCGGATTAGGCTACATCGGCCCCCGGGTCCGCCGGATCGTCCAGTCAGCCCATTTCCCGGTCCTGATCACCAGCCCGGCCTACAAGCCCTGGACCCGGATCGTCGTCCTCTACGGCGGATCGGCCAACGCCAACAATGCCCTCCGGCTGGGATTCCGCCTCGCCCGGGCCACCGGGTTTCCCATGGAGGTCTTCACCCAGCTCGAAAATACCTCACTGGAAAAGCTCGAAACCGCCATTGCCAAAGCCCAGCTCCAATCGGACATGGACGAACTCGTCCGGCAGTGGCACATTTTCGATTCGGGTCCGCTGGAAGAAAACCTTTACGATGTCCCCCACGACGCTCTGGTGATCCTCGGAGCTTACGGCCACGGACTCATCCGGGAGATGGTCTTCGGCAGTAAGATGGAAAAAATTCAGTCAACCTTGACCAACAATCTCCTCATTGTCGGCCCCCGGTACGCGGCCATCCACTGACCTTGCCGGCCCATGGGCCCGCTTCTCGTCGTCCACCCCGGTGCTTTAGGCGACGGGGTCCTCGCCTTTCCGGCCCTCGTCCGGCTCGCCCGGCGAGGCGCCGCCATCACCCTGGTTGCCGGCGGGTCCTGGGGCCCCATTGCCCTGGCGTGCGGCGTTGTTGAGCGCCATCTCCACCTGGAATCGCGGGCGGTGTCGGCCCTTCTGGCCGGGATTCCCCATCCGGCGGCCGACGGGCTGATCGCCCCCGAATCCACCGCCCTTCTGCTCACCGACTCGGAAGCCTTCCAGTCGGGATTGCGCCAACGGCTCGGACCGGACCGGATTCACTGCCTGCCGTTTCGCCCGCCCCCGGGTCACCCAATCCACGCGAGCGATCACCTGACCGACGGCCTGGTCCGGCGCGGACTGCCGGCGGCCAGGGACGCCGCCGCCCCGACCGACGCCGACCGGCGCTCCAACGAGTTCGACCCTCGACGGGTGCTCATTCATCCGGGCTCAGGGAACCCCTTGAAAAACTGGACCCCAGCGGCTTTTGCCCGGCTTGCCCGAAGGCTCCGGGATGCCGGATACAATCCGGCGCTGCTTTTGGGCCCGGCGGAAACCGAACCGCCGGCGGACCTGGTGGCGGAAACCACCGCCGTCCATCGGCTCGATGCTCCAGTGAACCTGGTCTCCCTGTTGAGGGAAAGCGCCGGGCTGATCGGAAACGACGCCGGGGTCACTCACCTGGCCGCCTTCCTGGGCCTGCCCACCTTGGCCATCTTCGGCCCTTCGGACCCGGTCCGGTGGGCGCCCCGGGGACGCAGAACCGCCGTTGCCGGCCCGGCCGGGAATTGTCTCCCCTGCTTCGAAAAGGCCGACCGGGGCTGTCCGGAGCGGCCGTGCCTGACACGAATCTCTCCGGAGACGGTCTTCGAAGCGGCCATGGCTCTGCTGGACTGAGGCCCTGGACCAAAAAAAACCGGGGAAGCCCCGCTCAATGTCGGCGCTCCCCCGGTTTTAATGAACCGTTAACCGGTCAGACGGAATGGATTACGGAATCCACTTGTCCACCCGATCTTTGTTCTGCTTGATCCACTTGACGGCGTTTTCGTAAGGAGTGCCGCCTTCGGCGTTCCAGACCATCAGAAGCTGCATGTCCTCCGGGGTCCAGTAGAAGTTATCCAGGAATTGATAGACTTCGGGCATGTCCGCCTTGAGCCCCTTGCGAACGATGGTGGAGATATACTCCTCTCCGCCGTACACGTTTTTGGGGTCATCCAGATATTTGAGGTCCCACTTGGCGAACTTCCAGTGGGGGGTCCAGCCGGTGACGCAGACCCATTCCTTGGCCTCGATCTTGTCCTTGAGCACCATCGTCATGGTGGCGCCGCTGCCCTCCATGAGCGTAATGTTGTCCAGGCCGTACTCATCGAGGACCTTCTCGGTGGTGGACATGATCCCGGCACCCGGATCGATGCCGATGATCTTGCCGTCAAACTTGTCGGCGTGATCGTTAATCTTGCCGATGGAGTCAATGGTGACATAGGCGGGAACCACCAGACCGATCCGGGTCCCTTCCAGGTTGGGTCCGAGGTTTTCCACATCGTCTTTGACCTTTTCCAGGTAATGACCGTGGGTGGTGGGCAACCAGGCCGCCACCAGCCCGTCCACGTCGCTCGTGCCGACCGCCTGCCACATGGCCGCGGCGCTCACCGGCGTGATCTCCACTTCATATCCCATCCGCTCCTGCAAGATGGCCCTGACCACGTTGGTACTCGCCACTTCGGACGACCATTCCACATAGGCCAGCTCAACCTCGCCTTTGCTGGCCCCGATGGCCGGGGTCAGACAGGCGGTTACCAGAAATGCCGTCGTCAATACCGCAATAATCCATTGTTTCGTCATGAAATCTCCTTCCTTGATGATGATGGCTAAAAAAATACCGCGGTCGCCACGATATGGCGGCTTATGCGGCCTTGCTTCTCTGCCCGACCCTCTGCATGACGCGGTCGAGGATGATGGCCACGATCACGATCCCGATACCGGCCTCGAATCCCCGGCCGGCCTGGAGCCTCTGGATGGCCTTCCAGACCTCGCCACCGAGCCCCTTGGCGCCGATCATGGCCGCGATGACCACCATGGACAGAGCCAGCATGATGGTCTGGTTGATCCCCGCCATGATGGTGGGGGTGGCGATGGGAAGCTGAAGCTTAAAGAGCTTCTGCCACTTGTCGCTGCCGAACGCATCAGCCGCTTCCACCAGCTCGTTCGGGACCTGCTTGATCCCCAGACAGGTCAGGCGGATGGCCGGGGGCATCGAGAAAATCACCGTGGAGAAGATGGCCGCCACCGCTCCCAGGCCGAAAAAGGGAATGGCCGGAATCAGATAGACAAAGGCGGGCATCGTCTGCATGAAGTCGAGGATCGGCATGATAATCCGATAGAAGACGTTGTTCAATGCCGCGAAGATCCCCAGGGGAAGCCCTATCATGATGGCAAAAAGGGTGGCGATCAACACGAGGGCGATGGTGCTCAACGTGGGCTCCCAGAGCCCCATGTTCCAGACGAGAATCAGTCCGAAAAAGGCGAAAGCGGCGATCCCCGGTCGCCGGGTGAGAAAATAGGCCAGTCCGGCCACGGCCAGAATCAGGACCATGGGGTGGAAAAACATCATCACCGTGACCAGGATATCGATCCCGTTCTCGGTGACGTTGGAAAACGCTTTGGTGATAAACGAGAGGTTGGTGTCCAGAAAGTTGATAAAGCCTTCGATGATATCCCCGACGGGAATCTTGTAATTATCCATTGCTGCTCGTCCCCCTTTCCGAAAGTCTTGCCAGCAGTGATCCCTTGATGATGACCCCCTTCAGCCGCCCCTCCTCGTCGATCACCGCCAGAGGGAACCGGCTCTGAACCAGCAGCGGGAAGAGGTCGTTGGCCGGCGTCTCCGGACTGACCGCCACAAATTCCCGGGTAATGATGGGCTCCAGACTCTTCTCTCCTCGATCCGCGGCTTCGGCGGCATCGTCGGCCGTCACCACCCCGATGATCTTTTTATCCTTCCGGACAAACAATGAGGAGATCCCGGCGTGCCGCATTTTGTGGAGCGCGGCCCGTGGGCCGTCGGTCTTGGTATAAGCCAGATCCGCCGGCTTGAGCATCACTGACTCGGCGGTGAGGACCTTGGACATGTCCACTTCCTCGACGAACTTGGCCACGTAGTCGTTGGCCGGGTTGGTGAGGATCTCCTCGGCCGTGCCCTCCTGAACGATGAAGCCGTCTTTCATCAAAACAATCCGATCGCCGAGCTTCAGGGCCTCGTCAAGGTCGTGGCTGATGAAAACGATGGTTTTCTGCATCCTGTCCTGGAGGGTGAGCAACTCGTCCTGCATGTCCCGCCGGATCAGGGGGTCAAGGGCGCTGAACGCCTCGTCCATGAGCATGACATCCGCGTCCAGGGCCAGGGCACGGGCCAGGCCCACCCGCTGCTGCATCCCACCGGAAAGCTGGGCCGGGTAAGAATCCTCCCATCCGTCAAGGCCGACCTGGACCAGTGCCTTCATGGCCGCTTCCTTCCGGGTTTCCTCGTCCACCTTCTGGATCTCCAGCCCGTACTCGACGTTCTGGCGGACGGTGCGGTGGGGGAAAAGCGCGAAATTCTGAAAAACCATCCCGAAATGCTTTTGACGAAACCGCCGAAGCTCGTCCGTCGATAAGGCGACCACGTCCTCGCCATCGACGATCACCTGACCCGCCGTCGGATCGATAAGCCGGTTGATGCAGCGGACCAATGTGGATTTCCCGCTGCCGGACAGCCCCATGACCACGAGGATCTCGCCCTCTTTGACATAGAAGGATGCGTTGGCCACGCCGACGCCGTGCTTCGTCTCCTTCATGATATCTTCTTTGGTCTTGCCATCCTCGATCATCTTGATGACACTTTCCGGGTGGGGCCCGAAAATTTTGTAAAGGTTCTTGATCTCGATTTTATGTTCCATCGATCTCCTCTTCGCGCAAGAAGGTTGTGGTAAGATGGAGGCCCGGCCGCTGGCCCCGCGCCGCGGAAACGGGACGGTGGCGACAATACGGCTGACCCAGTTTATTTCTATTCAAAGGGATTTCCTCGCTGAATCCACCGGGGCGGAGACGGCCCACAACGAACAAAATCAATTACGTCGGCGAACGCTAAAGGTTTTAGATCATCATTGCGTTTCATCAAAAAAGTATTATTACATTCAACTCAATGCTTTGTCAAGGACAAATTTGTCCAACCTACCCGTCGGAACCTTCAGGTCTCAATCTGGATCACCTTCCGGCTCGGCTGGTGTGGAAATCCATTCAAGGATGAGACGTCGTCCTTGTCCCGGGTGAACATCGGCGGGCTCTGGAGGTAGAGCCCGATCAGCCGCCCCAGGGCCATCAGGGAGTCCAGGTGAGTCCGCTCATACCCGTGGGATGCGTCCACGCCGAAGCAGGCTAGTGCCGCTCGGGTATCGTTTCCCGCTTCGATGGCCGAGGCCAGGTCGGACCGGTAGAACTTGAAGACGTCCTTGGCGTACTCGATCCCGTGGGTGAGACAGAGTCGGCTCAGCCGACGGCTCAGGTGATAGTCGAAGGGCCCGCTCAGGTCCATCATCCCGATGGTCACCCCGTATTCCGAGGCGTTTTGTCCCGGCGCCACCGGCGCATGATCAATGGTGACCATCTCCGCCACGTCGCCGTGGAGCACGGCCGAGGCTCCCACCCCCACTTCCTCGAAAATGGTAAACAGGAGATGACAGGTCACCGGCAACTCGATCCCGTGCTCCCGAATGGACCGGGCGGTGGCCAAAAGAACCGCGGCCCCCGCCTTGTCATCAAGGTGGCGGGCGTTGATGAAGCCGTTGCCGGTGATCTCCGGAGTGGCGTCGAAGGCGACGATGTCGCCCACGTCGAAGCCGTCGGCGATCAGGTCGGCCGCGCACCGGCTCTTGTGGTCCACCCGGACCTCCAGATGCTCCCAGGACACCGGCTGGGCGTCCACGGCATCGCCGTAAGCGTGGCCCGATGCCTTGAGCGGCAAAACGGTGCCCCGGTGGGGCACGCCGTCGGCGAAGACCGTCACCCGGGCCCCTTCGGCAAACCGGCTCGACCAGGTCCCGATGGGGGCGATGGCCAGGCGGCCGTTCTCCTTGATCCGGCTGACCATCGCCCCTAGGGTGTCGAGATGGGCGGCGATGGCCCGGTCGAAGATCTTCTGGGCCCCCGGGAGAGTGGCCCGGATGGCGCCCCGGCGGGTAACCTGGTACTCGATCCCCACCTGGTCGAGGGCCTCGCCCACAAACCGGACGATCTCGTCGGAATAGCCGGCGGGGCTCGGGATGTTGAGCAGGGAGACGAGGGTCTCCCGTAGGTAGCACGGGTCGATGTCCAAAGGGGTCATTCGAGAGCTCCGCCGCGTCAAGCGTCCGACCGGCCCGGAGTTCGGGTCTGGGGAAACAGAAGGTCCACGAACCGCTCGGCCGTGGGCTGGGGTTCATGGTTGGCCAGCCCGGGCCGTTCGTTGGCCTCGATGATCACATAGTCCGGCCCGGAAATGTCCGGGACCATAAGGTCGAGGCCGGTCACCGGGACGTCCAGGGCCAGCGCGGCCCGCCGGGCCGCTTCGGCCACCGCCGGGTGGATCTGGTCGGTGACGTCGTGGATGGTCCCGCCGGTGTGGAGGTTAGCGGTCTTCCGGGCGGGGATGGTCTCTCCGGCCGGAGGCACATCCTCAAGCCCGTATCCGGCCAGCCGAAGGCAACGCTCGGTCTCCGCGTCCACCGGGAGATGGCTTTCCCCGCCGGTGGCCGCCGCCCGGCGGCGATTGTACTTGTCGATAAGCTCCCGGAGGGAGTGCCGGCCGGTCCCGGTCAGGACCGGAGGCCGTCGGACGGCCGCGGCCACCACCTGAAAGTCGATAACGATGATCCGCAGATCCGCTCCGGTCACGTATTCCTCGAGTATCACCTCCTCTCCATGGCGCCGGGCCTCGGCCACGGCTGATTTCAGCTCGTCGAAATCCCGGATGTCCACGCTGATCCCGGTCCCCTGCTCTCCCCGGGCCGGCTTGACCACCACCGCCCCGTGGCGCTCCAGAAACGCCCGGTCGGCGGCGGGAGTATCGGCTCGCCGCTGAGCCGGAACCCGGAGACCGGCTTCCCGGAGCACCCGGTGGGTCAGGCGTTTGTTGTCACACCGGCTCATGGCGATGGCCGATGTCAGCTCGGTGAGCGACTCCCGGCAGACCACCGCCCGGCCCCCGTGGCTCAGCCGGAAATAGCCGTATTCCTCGTCGATGACCTCCACGCCGATTCCCCGCCTCCGGGCCTCGTCGATGATAATCCGGGCATAGGGGTTCATCCGGCTTTCGGGCATGGGAGGAACGAAAAGCGGTTCGTTGATGGGGTTCTTCCGCTTTACGCAGAAGACCGGAACCCGGACAAAGCCGAGCTTTTCGTAGAGCGCGATGGCCTCCACGTTGTCGTGCATTACCGACAGGTCCACAAAGGCCCGGCCCCGGGCGAAATAGTGGGCCGCCAGCCGGCGGACCATGGCCTCCCCGACGCCGGGAGCCGTGGCCTGGGGGTCCACGGCGAGGCACCAGAGGCTGGAACCGTTTTCGGGGTCGTTGAACGCCTCCACGTGGTCCACTCCGGTGACCGTTCCGATGATCCGGCCGTCCCCGGGCCGCTCCGCCACGAAATAAGTCCGGAGCCGGGTGGCGGCCGCGTCAAGGAGAAACGCCGGGTCAACGGCCACCATGTGCCGGGCGGTGTAGATCCGGCTGACCGCATCCGCGTCATCCGCGCCGGTAAGCCGCCTCACCGCGAAGGCCGACGACCGGCTCTCCTCGGGTCGGGACTCGTGGGACCAGAGCCGGTAAGTGTGGGAGGGGTCCAGAAAAAGATCCTGGGGGGACAGCGACAGCAACACATGAGGGTCGCGGATGTAAAACGCCAGGTCCCGCTGCCCTTCCCGCTCCGCCGCCAGAGTTTCAGCCACGGTCGCCATGTCGTCGAAGGTGTGGGCGAAAATGATCCGGCCCCACCCCATCTCCACCTGGACGTTTGCCGTCATCCGGTCCCGGGTCGGCCCGTCCGGTTTCCGCCAGCTTCTGAGGGTGGCCCCGGACTGGCGATCCAGCCGGTCCCCCCGGTGTTGTCGTCGGGTCATCGGAAAGACTCCTTTCAGGCGATGCGATGAATCTCGCACCAGTGAGCCAAAAGGGCCATCTGCCAGAGCCGGGAGCCGCCCAGGCGCGTGATGTGAGCGTCGGGGTTCTCCAGAACCTCGGCGACGTAGCCCGGATTGAAAAGCTCCCGGGCCCGGGCGGTCGGGTCCTGGAGCACGTCCCGGACGAAATCGAGATACTCGCCCTGGAGATATTTCAGGGCCGGCACCGGGAAATAGCCCTTGGGCCGGTCGATCAC
>CAZWGY010000136.1:6862-10843 GCA_964633575.1 uncultured Desulfobacteraceae bacterium | reverse complement strand
GGCATGAAAACGGATTAAGCTACCAACGTCCTCAGACCTCCGAGGTTTTGGAAACCTCGGAGGTCTCTGTTCCTAATCACTCAGTCCTCAGTCCTCATCACTCATCACTCATTTCCCATCCTCACCGTCCCGCTGCAAACGATCCCGCCATCGGTGCTCACCCGGACGCTGAACCGGTTCCCCGATTCGTCGGCGGGGCGGGCGGTGACCGTCATCCGCTCCCCCGGCCGGACCATCCCCTTGAACCGGAGCCGGTGGACCTCGGAGATGGCCCCCTCGCCGTTTCCGGCCCGGCGGACCGTCTCTTCGATGATGGCGAGCTGGGCGATCCCCGGCAGAATGGGCGATCCGGGAAAGTGGCCGTCGAACCAGGGCGAGTCGGCTCCGGCCACCGCTTCAGCGGTGATCTCGCCGTTTTCCCCCCGCCGGACTTGAGAAACCGCGTGCCAGGTTTCCCGGCCGGCTATCGGATCAACTGTTCCCATAACGGTCCGGTAAACCCCCTGTCGTAGAGCCGCGAAAGGATCGCGGCGGTTTCTTCCCCGCCCGCCCCCCAGATCCAGTTGGTCCGGCCGGCGGCGCGGTCCCGGATCTGTCTGGCCATGGCCCCCCCGTCCAGGCCCGGCGGCTGGTAGAAAACCGGCGCCAGCAAGGATGTTTCCGGGTCGATCCGGCCCTCCCGGACGGCCCGGTCGTAAAGGGCGGTGTGCGGATAAATACGCATTCCGCCAAAGAGAAATAGAACAGATTTTTCCAGTTTGTCAATACGGGATAGGGTTTGCCGGAGCGTCCCGTCGGTCTCTCCGGGTCCGCCGAAGAGGAAATAGTGAGCCACGTGGAGGCCGGCGGTGACGGCGTCCCGGTGAGCCGCGAAGACCGCCTCGTGGTTGAAGGGCTTGCCGTAGGCGAAAAGGACCGGCTCGGCCAGCGATTCGGTCCCGAATTCCACGTGGGTGAGCCCGGCCTCGGCCAGGTGGCGGTAGTATCCGGAGGGCGGGGCCGTCGGCGTGAAAAAGGCGCCCCAGGGGATGGTCAGCCCGGCCCGGCGGAAGGCGTCGGCCACCGCCGCGCTATGGTCGTAATCGGCGTTGAAGGCCGAGTCGGTGATCCAGAGGTACCGGGCTCCGGCCGCCTGGAGCGCGACGGCGGCCTCGGCGGCCGCTTCGGGCCGGACCGGCCGGAGCCCCCGGCCCTCGATGTGAGGGTAAGTGCAATAGACGCAGTTAAACGGACAGCCCCGGTGAGTCTGGAGGTTGAGCATCCCGCCCCGGCCGAGGTAGTAGCTCAGGTGGGGGGCCTCCGGGTCGAGCCATGCCGATGGCGTGGCGGAGCCAACATACGGGGGCGGATAGTCGGGAATCTCTCCCGGCTGGATGACGCCGGGCAGCCCCGCCGGAGACCGGCCCGCTTCGAGGGCATCGAGGAGCCCGGCCAGCCGCTCCCCCTCGCCGATGATCCCGTAATCGGCGCCCAGGGCCGCCATGAATTCGGCCGGAAAGATGGTAAACCCGCTGCCGCCCAGGATGATCGGGCCGTCCCAGGCATTCCGGATATGGCGAACCGCGGTCTGGTGGAAGGGAAGGTAGCTCACCGAGTCGGCCATTTCGGTGTTATCCACGTTCCGGATGGACATCCCCACCGCGTCGGGGGCCGACGTTCGAACCCGCTCGCCCAGCCCGTCGAGGCGGCCGACCGCGTTGAGGTCGAGGATTTCGACCCGGTGAGGCGGCGAGACCGCCCGGGCCACGTGGTCCAGCCCCAGGGGATAGACCGGATAGGGCGCGGTGACCGGATTGGCCGATATGAGCAACAGCTTCATGGCCGGATGTGACGGAGATGGCTCAATTGGGCCGCCGGGGGCGATGTTCGGAGATGTAGCCGGCCATGGCGTTGACCGAGGCGAAGACCTGAGCCCCCACCTCCTTATTGTCGATCTTCACCGCATAGTCCTTTTCGATCATCATCACCAGCTCGAGGACGTCGATGGAATCGATCCCGAGGGTTCCCCCCACGAGGGGTTCGGCCGGGTCGATCTCATCGGGGGTGACATCGATGAGGTTGAGGTTCTCGACGATCTTTGCTTTGAGCTCGTTGACCAGGATGTCCATGGGCACCACCGCAGCGGGGCGACTGTCTCCCGCACTCGATTCTTTACAGGATGGTAAATATCGTGTACATAGCCGTTGACCAAAGCGTTTTATATAAACGTTTTCGATCCATGATTCAACCCGAATCTTAACCGAACCCAGGACCATGTCGGAACCCGACCCCAGATTTCCCGAGATCGAGTACCTGATCCCTCACCGGAACCGGATGCGGCTCATCCACCGGATCATCGAAGCCGAAGGCTCCGGCGCGGTCACTCTGGCGGTGGCCGGCGATGACTGGCCCCCGGCCGGGGGCGGCGGCGTCAGCCCGTTGGTTGTCATCGAACTGGCGGCTCAGACGGCGGCGGTGGCCATCGGCGCCAAAACCCTGGCCGATGACCCGGACGCCCGGCCGGAAAGCGGCTGGCTCGTGGGGATCAAGTCGGCCCGGCTTCCGTCGGCGCCCATTCCGGTGGGGGCGAGGCTGGAAACCCGGGCAACGGTCCGGCGGTCCATGGACGCCTACACCGAAATCGAGGGGACCTCCACCATCGACGGCCAGATCGTCGGGACGGCGGTCCTTCAGGTGGTCCGGGAGCCGGCGGAGGAGACAAGGTGAGCTCAAGTCAAACAGACAACCGATCGGCCATCGTCACCGGCGGGAGCCGGGGGATCGGCCGGGCCATCGCCCTGGACCTGGCGGCGGCCGGATATTTCGTGATCGTCACCTGCCATGCCCGGATCGAGGCCGCCGAGGAAACCGTGGCGGCGATCCGGGCGGCCGGGGGCGACGGCACCGCCGTGGCCTTTGACGTGGCCGACCCCGAAGCGGCCGGCCGGGCCGTCGAGGATATCCTGGAACGCTACGACGATGTCGAAGCCCTGGTCAACAACGCCGGAGTAACCGCTGACGGCCTGTTCATCATGATGCCCCCCGAGGACTGGAACACGGTGGTGGACACGACGCTCCGGGGGTTCTACCACGTGACCCGGCCGGTGGTGAACGCCATGATGTCGAAAAAACGGGGCGCGGTGGTCTCCATCGCCTCGGTTTCCGCCCTGGTGGGCAACCGGGGCCAGACCAACTACGCCGCCGCCAAGGCCGGGCTTATCGGCGCCAGCCGGGCCCTGGCCGCCGAAGTGGCCCGGCTCGGGGTCCGGGTCAACGTGGTGGCTCCCGGCCTGATCGACACCGAAATGATCGAAGCGGCTCCGGTCCGGGAGATCAAAAACCGGATTCCCATGGCCCGGATCGGCCGGCCCGAAGAGGTGGCCAAGGCGGTCCGGTTTCTCCTCTCCGACGATGCATCCTACATCACCGGCCAGGTCCTTTCGGTCAACGGGGGGATGCTGTGATCCGCTCCAACGGCTGGCGCCTCGCCGCCCTCTGCCCGATCCTGGCCGCCGCCGTCGTTCTGATCGGCTGGGCCGACACCTGGGAGGGCCTCCGGCGGGAAGCCGGGGAAATCCGGACGCTCCGGGCCGACTTTATCCAGAAAAAGCACCTCCCCATCCTGGCCGAGCCCCTGGTTTCCGAGGGCTCCTTTGCCTACGCCGCCCCCGACGCTCTCAGATGGGCCTACCGAACCCCGGTGGACTCCGTTTTGTTGATGGAAGACGGCGATGTAACCCGGTACACCCGGACCGACGAGGGCCTCATCCGGGAGGCGGGCGGGGGCCTGTCCGCCATGGACGCCGTTCTGGGGGAGATCACCGCCTGGCTCGACGGCCGATTCGTGGATAACCCCGCCTTCAAGGCCGAGCTGGCTCCCGGCCGGCGGATCATCCTCACCCCCGCTGATCCCGCCTTCGGAGCCTTTATCCAGCGGATCGAGCTTCACCTCTCCGACCAGCCCGGCCTTCTGAAATCGGTGGTTATCGTCGAGGACGCCGA
>CAZWGY010000136.1:0-6762 GCA_964633575.1 uncultured Desulfobacteraceae bacterium | reverse complement strand
CCGCCGGGGGGTGAGCGTCGGATCTGCCTGGGGGCGCTGGCCGTGGATGCCGAAGCCAGGACCCTCCGCCTGACGATGATGAGCCCCGAGGGGTTTGTCCTGGTGGACGCCGGGTGGACGGACGGCCGGACCGAGATCCACCGGGCGGTCCCGCCGTTTGATGACCTGGCTCTGGTCGAGGGGCTGGTGGCCGACCTCCGGCTCCTGTTTCTCCCCCCGGCTTCCGAACCCGATGGGGTCGGCCGGCCTGAAACCGGTACGGCCCTCTGCCGGTACCGGCCCGGCCCCGAGGCGACGGTGGACGTGATCCCGAATCCCGACGGCTGGGAGATCCGGCGCTACTACAACGGCCGGCTCCATCGGACGATCCGGGCGACGGATTTAGAAGACGGGATCGCCCGGCGGATAACCCTGACCGGCCACGGCCCCCTCGGTTACGCGCTCCGGCTCACCCTGATATCGGCCCGAAAGGTCCCGGCCGGAGCTTCCCCGCCGACCCCTTGACCCCCTTATGGAGGCCCCATGCGGTTTCTGCTGATTTACCCCAAATGGACCAAGCTCGACGGCCAGACCGAGTTCCACCTCCCGCCCCACGGGCCGGTGGTCTTTGCCGCCACCCTTCCCCCGGAGGTCGATGTGACCTTCATCGACGAAAATCTCCAGGAAATCGACTTTGACGCGCCGGTGGACATGGTGGGGATCTCGATGATGCTGACCATCCAGGTCAAGCGGGGATGGGCAATCGCCGATGCCTTCCGGGCCCGAGGGGTAACGGTGATCTTCGGCGGGATCGCGACCATGCTTCACGCCGAAGAGACCGCCGCTCACGCCGACGCCATCTTTTTAGGGGAGGCCGAAGGCCGGATGGAAACGGTCCTCGACGACTGGCGCCGGGGCGAGCTCGCGCCGGTTTACGACTATATGAACCGCCGTCCCCCCATCGAGACCGTGGGGCCGGCCCGGCGGGACATCCTGAACCGGGAGCTTTACAACTACAAGGGCGTTCAGATGGTCGATCTGGTCCACGCCTCACGGGGCTGCCGGTTCCACTGCTTTCCCTGCGCCGTGGCCTATCTCGGCGGCCGGGAATTCCGGCCCCGGCCCGTGGAGACGGCCGTGGCGGAGATGGCCGGGATCGACAACAACCGGCTATTTCTGGTGGACAACTCCCTCGCCCAGGACGCCGATTGGGTCAAGAACCTCTTCACGGAAATGATCCCGCTGAAAAAAAAGTGGTGCAGCCACCCCATCGCCGACCAGCCCGAGGTCCTGGACCTCGCGGCTCAAGCCGGGGCCTGGTATGTGTATCAGGCGGTCTTCGACACCTCGGACCTGATCCGAGAGCGGATCCGGCGGTACCACGACCACGGGATCGGCGTCGAGGGGACCATCCTTCTGGGGCTCGACCGCCAGACCGAAGACGACATCCGACGGCTCATCGATTTTCTCCTCGAGATCGACCTCGACCTGGCCGAGTTTACGGTTCTCACGCCCTTTCCTCACACCAAAGCCTGGGACCTGCTCCACGGCGAGGGGCGGATTTTTTCTTATGACTGGGACGACTACGGCGCCGGCAAGGTGGTCTTTCACCCCCGCCGGATGTCGGCCGACCGGCTCCAGGAGCTGTTCCACGAAGCCTGGGAGACCTTCTACCGGGACGAGCCCCAGCGGTTTAAGATGTCTAAGCTCTATCAGAAGGTGATTCGGATGGAGATGGCGGACGGGACTCACCGTCCCCGGCAGCGGCATCTGGCTCACCGGGCTTTTGGCCGGCGGGTGGGGTAGCGCGGTCGGCCGGGTCGGCGTACCGCTCCACCGCCATCCGGGTGGCCCAGCGGAAGAAGATCATCGAGAACTCGGCCCCGGCCAGGTACATCCCCAACAGGAACATCAGGTGGGAGCTACCGTAGGCCACCGGCCCGCCGATGCCCAGGATGAGCGGCTCCCGGAAGTAAACCGCCAGGGTTCCGCAGACGCTGATCAGGGGCCAGCCGATGACGTAGCTGAAGGCGATGGCCGAAACCCCGCAGATGATCCGGGGGGTGGGCCGGGCCTTGAAGGCGGACAGATCGGCCCTCTCCGCCACGGCCGACCGGGCGAATTCGGTGGCGGCAACTTTGCGAGCAATATATCGAATCAATGGCGTTTCCGTTCAGCAAGGGGGGTCGGACCGCGCCGTCGGCCGGAATCCCGGCGGAACGGCGGGGCGGCCGATAGTATAATGCCGATGGCCATGTTGGAAAAGGGGGTTTTGGACCCGCCCCGGATAACGGGGCCGACCGGCCCTCTCTGGGACCGGATCGACCGGATATACTGCATCTCCCTCCGCCACCGGACCGACCGTCAGGCCGAGGCGGCTCGTGAGTTCGCCGGCGTGGGGCTGGCGGACCGGGTCCTGTTTCACCTGGTTGACCGACACCCCGACGGCTGTGAGGCCGGGATCTACGCGGCTCACACCGACTGTATCCGGGACGCTTTGGCCGCCGGGGCCCGGCGGGTGGCGGTCTTCGAAGACGACGTGGTTTTCGACCGGTTCACCCCCGCCGGGCTGGCCCAGGCTCTCGATTTCATGGAAACCGAACCCGACTGGGACCTCTTCTGCTTCGGCTGCATGGTCCGGGGAAGCCGCCCCACCGGGTGGCCCGGGGTCCGCCGGATCGATTACCAGTGCTCCGCCCACGCCTATGTCCTCAACCGGCCCTTTGCCGAACGGCTCGCCGCCCGCCCTTACGAGGGGATGGCTTATGACGACACGCTCCGGGCCCTCCAGCGGGGCCGGGCCTTTGCCGCCCGCCCGTGTTTCGCCTTCCAGAGCGACTCGCCCACCGACAACGACCAGACCCCGGTCTTAAACCGGGTCCGGGCCCTCTTGGGCGGCATCCGCCGGATTCAAAAGGCTAACGAATTCTATCACATCCACCGGCGGGCCGTCATCCTGGCCCACGTCCTCGTCCTGGCCGCCGCCGTCTGGTGGGTCCTGTAAAGGTTTCCATGCCCCGAGCCTTTCCCGTCCGTTTCGGCCCATTTGTAGTGGCGCTTCTGGCCATCGCCGCCCTCATCGGGGCAGCGGTTTCGCTGGCCCGGCTGGATGCCGACATCATGGGCTACCTGCCCCCGGACGACCCGGTGATCAGCGATGCCGTGGCCCTTTTCCGGAACCACCCCATCCAGGACCAGCTCGCCGTGGACCTCGAATCCCCCTCCGGCGACCGAACGGCGCTCCTGGCGGCGGCCGATGCCGTGGAGGCTCGCCTGGAATCGAGCGGTCTTTTCGACCAGGTGGGGATCGGGTCGGTGGGAGCGGCGGTGGCCGGGCTGGCCGTCGAGCTTCCGGGCCGGCTCCCGGTCCTCTTTTCCGCCGCCGACCTGGCCGGTGAGGTGGCTCCCCGGCTGACGGCCGAACGGGTCCGGGACCGGCTCACCGCCCTTCGACGGGACCTCTCGGGTCTCTCCGGCATCGGCCGGGGACGGACCATCGCCGAAGACCCCCTGGGCCTTTCGGAGATCGTCCTCGCCCGCCTGGCTGACCAGCGGCCCACCGATGACGTCCGGATGGTCCGGGGCCGGATGCTCTCCGCCGACGGAACCCACCTCCTCCTGGTGGCTCACCCAAGACAGCCGGGGACCGACACCGCATTTGCCCGGGAGCTGGCCGGGCTGATGGAAAGCATCGAGACGGACCTGGCCGACGACGCGGACCTCCGGATGACCCCCATGGGGGCCTTTCGGGCCGCTCTGGACAACGAGACCATCGCCCGCCGGGATGTCAAGACCGCCGTGACCCTGGCCGGGCTCGGAATCACCCTCCTTCTGATCCTGGCCTTCCCCCGGCCCCTCATCGGCCTGTTGGCCTTTTTCCCGGCCCTGGCCGGGACCGCCGCTTCATGGTTTGCCATGTCGGTGATCTACGACGCCGTCTCCCTGATGGTCCTCGGGTTCGGCGGTGCGATCATTTCGATTACCGTGGACCACGGGATCGCCTATCTCCTCTTTCTGGACCGGCCCGAAGAGACCGCCGGGAAGGGGGCCGCCCGTGAGGTCCGGGCCGTGGGCCTTCTGGCGGCCCTGACCACCGTGGGGGCCTTTGGGGCCCTTTTCCTGAGCGACTTTCCGATCCTCGAGCAGCTCGGGTTATTTACCGCCATGGGGATCGGGTTCTCCTTTCTTTTCGTCCACACGGTCTTTCCGGCGATCTTTCCCCGGCTCCCGGCCGCCACTCCCCGGCGCCTTCCGGTCCAGGGCATAGCCGACCGATTGGTCCGGATTGGCCCCGGAGGCGCGATCCTCTGCGCGGCCCTGGCGGTCCTCCTGGTCGGGTTCGCCCGGCCCGATTTCAAAGTGGATCTGTCGGCCATGAACACGGTGAGCCCCGAGGCGGCCGCTGACGAGCGCCGGATGACCGAAATCTGGGGCGGCCGGATGCTCTTACGGGTTTACGTCCTGAGCAAAGCCGATACGGTGGCCGGGCTCCGAAAGACCTGGGACCGGACTTTGATCCAATTCCGTGAGGACCAGGCCCGGGGCGCCTTTACCGACGGGTTCGTGCCGGCCGACATCTACCCCGGCGAGCGGGTCCGGCAAGCCAACTATGCGGCCTGGCGAGAATTCTGGACCCCGGACCGGACCGAGACGCTCCGCGAGACCCTGACCGCCGTCGGTGCCGACCTGGGCTTTTCCCCCGGCGCCTTTTCCCCGTTTTTCCGGACCCTGGCATCTCCCCCGCCCCCGGCCGAACCGGTCCCCGAGCGGGATTATCCGCTGCTGGGGATCGCCGAGGCTCCAAGCGGGTCGGGGTGGGTGAGCGTTTCCGGCCTGACGCCGGGGCCGGCCTACGACCCGGCCGCCTTCCGCCGGGACTACGCCGGTGAGGGCATCCATCTTTTCGACCCCGGCCATTTCAGCGACCATCTCGGCGGCGTTCTGTTTTCGACCTTTTTCCGGATGCTCCTGGTGGTGGGGGCCTGCGTGACGGCGCTGTTGCTCGTCTTTTTCCTCGACTGGCGATACACCCTCACCGCTCTTTTGCCCGTGGGGTTCGCCCTGGTCTGCACCCTCGGGACCCTGCGGCTTGTCGGCCACCCTCTCGACATCCCCGGCCTGATGCTGGGGATCGTGGTCTTTGGGATGGGGGTTGACTACGCCCTCTTTTTCGTCCGGTCCCACCAGCGTTACGGGGACATCGGCCATCCGGCGGCCGGGCCGGTGAAAACCGCCGTCTTCATGGCGGCGGCATCGACCCTGGTCGGGTTCGGGACCCTGGGCTTCGCCGACCACGCGCTTCTCCACGGCGCGGGGGTGACATCGGCGACCGGGATCGCCTTTTCAGCGGCCGGGGCCTTTCTGATCCTTCCGCCGGTTCTCCGGTCCCGGTTTATCCGCCGGCCGAAGGTTCCCTCCGGGGGGTCGGTCCGGGACCGGGTTCTGGCCCGGTACCGGGGCCTGGAGCCCTATCCCCGGCTTTTTGCCCGGTTCAAGACGGCTCTGGACCCGATGTTTTCCGAGCTGGCCGACCGGATGGGGTCGTCCGCCCGAATCATTGATCTGGGCTGCGGATTCGGGGTTCCGGGGGCCTGGGTTCTGGAGATGAATCCGGCGGCGACCGTTTGCGGGATCGACCCCGACCCGGAACGGGTCCGGGTCGCCGGGGCCGTCTTCGGGGACCGGGGCCGGGCAACTGTGGGAGCGGCGCCGGACCTGAGCGCCATGACGGAAAGCGCCGACCTCGCCCTGATGCTCGACATGGCTCACTACCTCGACAACCCGGCCCTGGAATCGACCCTGGCCGGGCTCCGGGACCGGTTGACGCCCGGCGGTAGGCTCCTGATCCGGGCGGTTATCCCGCCGGCCGGGCGGGGAAGCCGAGTCTGGCGCCTGGACGCCCTCCGGCGCCGGATCGCCCGAATCCCGGCCACCTTTCGGACCGAGACGGAAATTACAGCCGCCCTCGACGCGGCCGGGTTTCAACTTGCCGAGACCGCCCCGTCCGGCGGAAACCCCGAATCGGTCTGGTTTGACGCCCGTGTCCGGGACTAACCGCCGGCGGCGGCTCTCCCCGGCCGAAACCGTCGGGCTGGCCGCCCATGCGGCGGCCGTCCTTCTGACTTTGATCGATCCAACTCTTGCCGCCGTCCCCCTGACCCTCTTTGTCCTCTTCTGCCTGGCCGCGCCGTTCTTTCCGACCATCCCGGTCTTTCTCCCGGTGATCGTCCGGGGTCGGACCGGGGCCCGGTCGGTGGCCCTGACCTTTGACGACGGCCCGGACCCGGCCACCACCCCGGTCCTCCTGGATCTTTTGGCCGGCCGGGGAATGACCGCCACCTTTTTTGTCACCGGCGACCGGGCCCGGCGGCATCCCGGGCTGGTGGACGCGATCCTCCGGGCCGGCCACGCCGTGGGGAACCATTCCCAGACCCATGACCCGCTCCTGATGCTCAAGGGGACGGAGGCCCTCCGCCGTGAGATCGCATCAGCCCAGGCGGTCCTCCGGAAACGGGGGGTCGAGCCGCTGGTCTTCCGCCCGCCGGTGGGGATCACCAACCCCCGGCTCCGGTCCGTCCTGAACGAGCTGGGCCTGACCGCCGTCAACTGGACCCGCCGGGCCGGAGACCGGGGCAACCGCCGGGTGGCCGGGCTCGCCAACCGGATTTTGCAAAATCTCCGGCCCGATGATATCATCCTGCTCCACGACATCGCCCCCCCGGACCCGGCCCGGCGCCAAACCTTTTTCCGTGAGGTGGGAAAACTGTTAGACGGCCTGGCCGA
>CAZWGY010000135.1:0-10879 GCA_964633575.1 uncultured Desulfobacteraceae bacterium | reverse complement strand
CGGACGCGGTGTGGCCGACATGATGATCAAGCCCTACGCCCGGAAGGCTTCCCGGCCGGTCATCGATCCCCGATGCCGAAAACGACCCCGGCGGCACGGGCCGTCCGTCGGGCCACTTCGTCCGGGGAAATACCCTTGATGTCGGAGACGATCTCGCATGTCCGGCACAGATCGGCCGGCTCGGACGGAACCCGGTTATACCGAACCGGGGCGTCGGTTTCCAGGATGATCCGGTCGATGGGGGCGTGAGCGACGGCCGCTCGATGACGGCGGCTGAATTCCGCCGCCGGATTGGCTGATATCCAATAGCCGGCGGCCAGGATTTCGTCCAAGAGGTCGAGCGGCCCGTCATAGCCGTGAAAGACGGCCCGCCGCGGCCCGGCTTCCCGGATCAACCGGAGGACATCGGCATAAGCCCCCCGCCCGTGGATTATCGCCGGGAGGTCCGCTTCCACGAGCCGTTCCAGGAGCTGCCGGAAAACGGTCCGCTGCCGGCGCCGGCCGTCGGGGTTTCGTCTTGCGCCGGGAAGGCGGTAATCGAGACCGATCTCGCCGACGGCCACGATCTCCAGCAGGTGGTCCTCGATCAGGGCCAGAACCGGCGCCGGGTCGTCATCGTTCAGGTAGGCCGGATGAAGCCCGAGGGCGGGATAGACCCGGACCCCGGCGGTCTCCCCGGCCAGAGCCAGAGTCCGTTCGCCCGATGCCCGGTCCAGGCTGACCGCCACCACCGCCGTCACCCCGGCTAGACCGGCCCGGGCCAGAGCGGCGGCCGGGTCAGGCAGGGCTTCGAGATGGACGTGGGCATCGATCAGTCCGCTCATCCGGGCATCTCCTGACATGTTTTGCCGGGTTCCGCCCCGATTTACCGATTGTCCCCGCGATCGGAGGGATCCGAGGGAAGCCCCGGCGGGATCCCCCAGAAGGAACGAAACAGAGCGGTCATCCCGTCCAGGCAGTTCCGCTGGACCTCGGCCACCGCATCCGCGTAGGTCCCGCCCTCCAGGGTGCCTTCGAATTCCTCGGTTTCAAGCCGTCCGTTTTCAAACCGCGTTTGACGTGCCTTTACATGGGTTTGCCCGTTGACTCGGGTCATCGACTGACAGGTGTGGCGAAAACGGATAAACCCGCCGGAATCAGCCGGCCGGGGCGGCTCCCGGCGCGGTTTCGGCTTGAGCGTATCCGGCGCGTTCGGCCCCGTTTTCACGAGATATCGACTCATATACAAGCTCCTTTCATCGGGTTTTCAGTTCAAAATTCCTTGAGGGATTCGGAGATCCCCTTGTGAATCTCGTACCAGAAGCTCAAGGCCGCCTCCTGGCGGTCCGATTCAAAGGCGTCAATCCACCGGGCCAAAGCCGGGTCCCGGTTCCCGGCCACATCCCGGGCGCGGATCAGAAAGGTCCGGGCCATGTCGATGGTCCGTTCCGACTCCCAGAAGACCGAGGCGTTCCGGCTGTTGATCCGGGCGGCGGTGCCCCGAACCCCGGCCAGAAAAGCGTCCCTGGCCCCGTAAAGGGAATCGACGATTTCCGGGAGCATCTCCTCGGCCCAGCCCCGGTGGAACCGGCACATCCCCAGGTTGTCCAGGATCAGCTCCTGGCACATTCGATGAGCGTCCCGCCGGCCCAGCTCCCGGGGCGGCTGGAAGGCCTCGCCGTAGTCCATGTAATACTTGCCCATGATCGCCATGGGTGACAGGGGACCCGGCGTCCAATACTGATTGGGCACCATCCACCCCCTTCGGGCAAAGGCGACGTAAACAAACGGGTCGAGGATCTCCCGCCCCTTTTCCCGGGCCAGCCGCCCCGCCAGGGATCGGGCTCCGTCGGTCAGGTCAAGGAGCCCCTCCCTTGCAATGATCCCGTCCAACAGCGCCACGCCGATCCGGGCGTTGTGCATCGAGTCGGCCTCCACCTGGAAGCCGTCCGGGGAAAAGGCCGGGACCCCGTCGACGCCCAGCTCGGCCGGGCTCAGGCGGCCTTCGGCCAGACATTCCATGAGCCAGGCCAGGACTCCGCCGGCCGAGATGGCGTCGAACCCGTGCCGGTCGGCCCGGCCGTTCAACATTTCCGCGGCCCGCTGGTCGAAGATGCCGGTCAGGGGGCCGAGGGTCTGGTAGGGTTCGTAGTCCTTTTTGTAGTCGCCGCGAAGCTTTTTGCAGACCGCCGCGCACGGCTCGCCGCAGGTCTTCTGATGCTTGGGCGCGATGGTTTCCTCGTTGAACTGCCGGAGATAGTGGCGCTGGATATATTCCTCGTGAATCCGCCGCCGCTCGGCCTCGTCCATGTAGATGCTCCGATAGTTGAAGCTGAGCACCCGGTCGCCGAGGGTGGCGAAGTTGACCCCGAAGGTCCCGCCGGTCTCAAACTTCGGTTCAAACCGGTACTTGGTGGTGGCCTCGACGTCCTTGGCGGCCATCTTTTTCTCGTACTTGTCGATGAACCATTGATCGGCCACTTTCCGGTCCCGGAAATCCTCGTCGGCAAAGGTTCCGCCATAGATAACGGCCGCGATCCCGTGGTCCCGGAGCATCTTGGTGCCGAGCCCCCCGCGCCCGGCCCAGGTATCCACCGGGGTGATGTCGCCCTTGACAATGGGAGCCGATGCGATGGCCCCGAAATCGGTGGCCCGGGCCGCCGGTCCCACGACCAGAATCCGGGGATCGGTGGGGTATTCCCCGCCGAAGCGTTCAAAAACGTGGGCGGCAAGGCCGTAAACCCCGCCACGCCCCTCGGACCAGACCCGATCCAGGTCCACCGGGTGACGGTTGACCAGGATCTCCTCGCCCCCCTCACGGTTGAGGCAGAGGATCGACGGTTGCGAAGCCCGGCCCACCAGGGCCAGGAGGTTGATCCCCAGGTTGTCGAAAACCAGCCCGGCTCCGCCCATGGATGAGATGTAAAATCCGCCCCAGCAGGGGGAAAATCCGTTGAATATCAAGCGATTCGATCCGGGAAAGATGGACCCGGCCAAGAGGCCGGTGCCGATGTTGAGCGAATTGTGCCGGCCGGCCAGGTGGAGTCCGAGATCCACCGGCCCGAAAAAGGGCTCTCCCACCGGATACCGCTGAATCCGGTAAAACCCGGTTCCCACATCCACCAACAATACTTTTTGATGAGTTTCCATGTTGCCGTTCTCCCCCCTTGGCGTTCCATGCTCTGACTGGCGGCCCCGGCGGCCATCCTGACCGGTATTCTATCAGAACCGCCGGGAGTTGATCAAACCCCCGCCGCGCCCTCGCGGACGATCTCGCAAAAATTGGCCAGGAGCCGACGGGAAGCCCGTTCGTAAGCATCCGCCGTTTGGAGAAATCCGGGCATTACGGAAGCGGGGTCCACGCCGTCGTTCACGCACCAGCTCCGGGCAATGGCGGCGGTCACCTCCGGATGAAACTGGGTCCCGTAGGCCCGGTCCCCCACCCGGAAGGCCTGATGCGGGCAGTCGGCGGCGGTGGCCAGGCGAAAGGCGGCCGGCGGGGGCACGAAGGCGTCGTCGTGCCACTGAAAGCTGGGAACGGTGGCATCCAGGCCGGCAAAGATCGGATCGGCTCTCCCCGCCTCGGTCAGGTGGATGGAGCGAGCGCCCTTTTCCCCGTGCCGACGGAGATGAACGGTACCGCCGAGGACCCTGGCCAGGAGCTGACCCCCCAGGCAGATCCCGAGAAACGGCCGCTCCCGGTCAACCGCCTCCCGAATCAGTTGTTCCACGATCCCGAGATGCGGATGGACGTCCGTATCGTAAACGCTCATGGTTCCGCCGAGAACCACCAGAGCCGGGATTCCGTCCGTGATTTCCGGCACCGGCTCGCCGCGGTCGGCCCGGATCAGACGGTGGGTCAGGCTCGCCGCGTCGAGGGCCTCGGACACCAGCCCGGGGGGCACGTGCGGGTCGTTTTGGACCACCAGAACCGCCGCCCCGTTGCCGGGATCGGATTTCATCGGTCTTCGAACCGGTTGAGCGCCCGGTTTTTATGAGCGGTCCGGGGGTCGAAGATCCGGCCGTTCATGGCGATGTAAACGCCGGGGCCGAGGAGCTGGACCGCGGTCATGGCGCCGGCGATGTTGTAAATGGCGTCGGTGACCCGGAAGCGGGCCGGCTGCATGGATCCGGTCAGGACGATGACCTTGTCGTCGATGGTTGACAGGACTCGTGCGGTCTCGACCATGGTATCGGTGCCGTGGGTTACCACCACCCGCCGGCACGGGTCGGACGCGATGGTCTCATGGATGAGCGCCCGATCAGCGTCGGTCAGGTCCAGGCTGTCCTTCCGAAGGAGGGAGACCACCTCGTAGTCGTAGGTGACGTTGGCGCCTTTCAGCACCTCGACGATCTGAGGATCACCCACCTCGAATGTGCTTTTCTCGTCAAAGTAGATCTTGTCGATGGTTCCGCCGGTGGCGATGATCCGGATTTTCATGCTGTTAGATTCTCCAGACTTAACCCGCTAGTTTGAGGATACAGGCCGCCGCCCCGATGTTGGGGCATTGATTTCTACCCCGTGCCAAACCCCGTATAGGGTCTTTTATACGGCGGATGGTATGCCAACACGATATCCTCCTTGGGGACCCCCAGCTTGACCAGCTCCTCGGCTACCCCCACTTCGGTCCCGTCTTGCTGAATCCAGATTTTACCGTTTTTGATGTCTATATGGACAAGACAACCGTATAGCCGTTCCTTTTGGTTCCATCCGGTATGAACAATTTGATAGTGATCGTTCTCAATATCGGTAATGTTTTGAATCTCAGATCCATCGGTTATGTGAGGCCGGCTATGGCGTTTCATGATTTCGTCGATGCACTCTCGATACCGGGTCAATTTATCCATTTGATAATCACCCCTTTCTCAGCGTCATAGACAATCAGCCGGATCCGGAAATCATCGACTGCCTCCCTAACAAATGGAAGGGAGAAAAACGAGTCGTAAGTTTCGATCGGAATGGCCAGATACAGCATTCGATCGGGATCTGTTTTAGCCAAGGCGCGCCTATAATTGAGATATTGTCCAAGTGCGGTATGAAATTCCGAAATGGCCGAAGCACTCACAAATGATTTGATCTCAACTGCAATTTTCTCACCGTCCCTTTCAACGGCAATCAAAAGCTCAGCGCCAAGATCGATAGCCATTTCAACACCGCCGATTACCACATGAAATGGATCATGTGTGATACTCCATCCCTCTTTGACAAGGGCATCTCGAACAGCATCATGAAACAGATCTCTTCTGACCATTGATGCGCTTTGCTCCCGTTCCCTTATCCGACGCGATATCGCCCATATAAAAATCGAACCGCCCCCTGGAGCGCTCGGCGAAGTAATGTCGGAGGGTCTCTTCGATCACGGTGAAAGTGAGGTCATCCCAGGGGATGGCCGCTTCGGTAAACAGGGCCACCTCGAGGCCTTACGGCCCGGCCGCGAAGTCGGGCTCGATCATGGGCGAGCGTGTCGTTAAAGTAGATCTTGTCGATGGTTCCGCCGGTGGCGATGATCCGGATTTTCATGCTGTTAGATTCCCATGACTGCCCGGGGCATTTCGATATGAAGATCAGTATATGGGCATCACCAGGATGCTGTACCCATATTCCGTCAGGACACGATTCGATATATCTCCAAAATAATTCAGCAATTGGATCTGCCTCTCCTCGTCCGCGGGTCGGGTGACATTGATCCAGATATCGCTCGGATCTTCCGGACTTTCCGAAATATCGACGAATTCAACATCCGGGAAATGGACTTTGAGATCTTCCACGATCTCATCAACCAATTCCTGCTGCTTGAAATTGATTCTCATGTATTGATCTCTATTTCAATCAGCACCTTATTCCTCAACAAGCTCCAAAGAAAGCAAAGATGTTTTGGCTAAATCATAATCTTTTAGGAATTGATAAGCATCTTAACCAATTTCCGGATACTCTATCTTCTCGAATACCACTACCATTGGGTTGAGGACGAAGCTCGCGGACGCCTTATGCATAGTGAGCCTCGCGGTGACAATTCGGACAAAGAGCAACAGCATTCTTTACCGTGTCTGTTCCACCATCTGCCAGAGGAGTTACATGATGCACTTCAAGATAAGGAGAGTTATCGGATCGACGTAAAAATGGAGCTGGATTTTTGCATTTTTCACAGTAACCATCAGCTCTTATCAAAACCTCGGCGACCACATCTGGATTTCGCTGAAAAGCAGTCGATAAAACCTCGGTTTGATTTGGCAGTTTCGGTGCTCTCATCAGCCTTTCTCGCCGAGCTGTTGCCGAATCCATAAGTGATGATCGAACTGCTTCCTCAAATTGTTTCTCGACGTTGGCTGATAATCGCGTCTCTGTACTCCACAATTTTTCAACTGCTTCTTGAAGCTCCTTGTGCGGAATCCATACGAACCCCCTACCTTTTTCCACCCGATAATCAGCAAGAACACGCCACCAACGAAAACTCCCGTCCTGACGCATCTCCGGTTTTCTGTTCGCTGCATCGGATATCTTGTGACCAAGCCCACCGAACATACGGTTCACGACGACATGAGAACTGACTCCGAGCAATGGCGCCAACTCTGATGCGGTCATTCCAGCTTCGCCGGATCGACACACATCGACGAGCATTTGCTTCTCTTTTTCAGTCAGTCGCACCTCTTGAAGCAGCCGAATGAATTCATCTTTACTAAACATTTCTGGCCTCGATCATCGTCTCGGCCAATGAATGCAGCGGAGCGGCAACGGCATATAACGGAAGCTCACTTATCCGGCGCGATATCGCCCATATAAAAATCGAACCGCCCTCTGGAGCGGTCGGCGAAGTAATGTCTGAGGGTCTCTTCGATCACGGTAAAGGCGAGGTCATCCCAGGGGATGGCCGCTTCGGTAAACAGAGCCACATCCAAGCTTTCCGGCCCCGGGGCGAAGTCGGGCTCGATCATGGGCGACCGGAACATGATGTAGATCTGGCTGACAAAGGCCAGGTTGAAGAGGGCATAGGGCTCGAGGTCGCCCAGGGTGACCCGGGTCTCCTCGTAGGCCTCCCGACGGGCTCCTTCGGCGACGGTTTCGCCGTTTTCAAGGTATCCGGCCGGGAGAGACCAGAGTCCGTAACGGGGTTCGATGGCCCGCCGGCAGAGCAGGACTTTTCTTCCCCATTCTGGAATGACCCCCACCACGGTTTTCGGGTTCTGGTAATGGATGATCCCGCAATGGTCGCAGATGAACCGGGGACGGTCGTCATGGGGCGGGGTCCTCAGAACCACGGACCGGCCGCACTGGCTGCAGAAGTTCATTTACCCCCTTAAAGCTTAATGCTTAATGCGTAAAGCTGGCCGCCGCAAAATTTACAGAAGCGGGCATCCGGGTCATGTCCCTCGGCGGCAAACGAGGAACACGCCTGGGGGGAAGACCTCCGAAGCACCCGCGGGGCCCGGATCACCAGGAGATACCGCCCTTCGGGGAAGACGAGGCTCAGATAGGTAGGGACGATGGAGAGCGGATCGATGATGCCGAAAAAGCTGACGGCGTAGCGAAATGGACGGCCCACGCTGACCGGCCGGAGGAGATATTCGACCGTGAAGAGGGCCGTCAGAGCCCGCTCGGCCCGCCGGAAATAGATCCCGTAACGCTCGGAGGGGGGCGACGCCGTCGAGCATGACGATGATTATCGACAGGCCGATGGCCATGATAAGGGCCACGTCGAAGCCCTTGCCGGCGGGGTGTCGGCCTCGAAAATCACCTCGTGGAGGCAGGCACGCGGGCGGCGCCTCCGGCTCACGCTCCCCCTTACCACCATGTCGGGAATGCCTTCGGGACCGGGCTAAAAGTCCTTGAAATCGTCCTCGTCCAGGGGGATGATCTGCTCGGGCCGGACCTCCCTGGATTCAGAGAGAGCCGGTCGGGTTTCCCGTCGTCCCTCGCGGTCCCGGCGAGCCGGTGTTTTATGCCGGTCATTCCCGGTTTCGGATATCTCCCGGCGCCCGGATGACCGCTCCGTCCGCTCCGTTTCCTCGTCCCACCAGTCCTGGCTCCGGGACGAGGCTTGCCAGCTCTCGCCGGCGTCGAAATCATCATCCCAGTCATCGGTTCCGGCCCCGGTTGCGACCCGCTTCCCCGACAGGACGACCAGGTCATCGATGAGCCGCTTGATCCGGTCGGTCTGAGCGGTCATCTCCTGGGCCGAGGAAGCCGACTCCTCGGCGTTGGCCGCGTTCTGCTGGACTACTTTGTCCATGTCGTTGACGGCGACGTTCACCTGTTCGATCCCCTGGGCCTGTTCGTTGGATGCGGCGGCGATCTCGGCCACCAGCTCGGCGATCTTGTTGGCCTGCCGGGCCACCTCCTCGAAGGACTCGTTGGTCCGGACCGCCGTGTCGCTCCCCTCCTGGATCTTTTTCACCGTTCCCTCGATGAGGCCGGCGGTGTTCCGCGCCGCCTCGGCCGCCCGCATGGCCAGGTTCCGGACCTCATCGGCCACCACCGAGAAACCCACCCCGAACTCGCCGGCCCGAGCCGCCTCGACCGCCGCGTTCAGAGCCAGGAGGTTGGTCTGGAAAGCGATCTCGTCGATGGTCTTGATGATTTTGGAGACTTCCTCGCTGGCCGTGGAGATCTCGCTCATGGAGCCGGTCAGGTCGCCCATGGATTCCTTGACCTTGCCGATGATGGTCTGGGCGTTTTTCACCAGATCGTTGACCTGATCGGCGTTGTTGGCGTTCTGGCGGGTCATGGAGGCCATTTCTTCGAGGGAGGATGCGGTCTCCTCGATGGATGCGGCCTGCTCCGAAGACCCCTCGGCCAGGGACTGGCTGGCGGAAGAAACCTGCCGGGCCGCGGCCGCCACGCCCTCGGCCCCCTCGTCAAGCCCGTCGATGATCCGGTCCATGGGGCGGAACATCCGGGCAACCACCAGCAGGAGATTGGCGATCAAAAAGGTCATGCAAATCAGAGCCGCCGTCGCGTGGGCGGTGATATGGTAGGCGCCGTACTTGCCGACCACGAATCCGGCCACCACCGCCACCAGGTAGCCGGGAATCAGCCGGAGCCAGAGCCTGCTGATCAGCCCTTTCCGATAGACCGCGTAAACCACGGCGTAAACAATGAAAAGCCCGATGGCGGCACTGATGGCGATCACGATAGCTTCGTTGAGCATAGGGAGCTCCTCCAGACTGTTGGTCCAACAAACCGTTGTCCCGCCCCGTCCCGATCGGAAAAGGGCGGGCTGGTCAATTACCGATGGCGACGGGTTCCCCCGCCCTGAACCCGACGGTGCGATTCGCCCGACCCCACCTGTCAGACTGAAACGGGCGAATGGGTTTCGGCGCCTTGCAAGATCGCCTCGGCGCCTTAGCTTAACCCTATCCGAAAGACCGGCCAAGCCTCGCGGCCGGATGGGCGCTCCGCCCCCTGGCCCCGGCCCCGATCCGGTTATATTCGGTTATGCTATCCGTCGGAAAACAAACCACGCCCAAGGCGTGTAAGTCACATTAGAATTATAGCGAAATCGAGATGGTGTCAAGTCAGAAGGCTTTTCCCGAGCCCGCCGACCGAAGCGAGGCTTTTCTTTCAGGTGTCGCTCCACTGCTCCGGCGAAGCTGGTCGGTGAGCTGGCCCATGATCCTCATCATGGGGCTGGAGCTGTGTATCAGCCTGACCGATGTCTTCATCGCCGGCCGGATCGGCAAGGAGGTCCAGGCGTCGGTGGGACTTGTCTCCCAAGTTTACTTCATCTTCGTGGTCATCGCCAACGCCCTTACGGTGGGGACGGTCTCGGTGGTCTCGCGGCTGTTTTCCGCCGCCGACCGCCGGGCTCTGTCGAATACCATCCACACGCTCCTGATCACGACCGCCGGGGCCGGCTTCCTTCTGGGGGGCCTGGGGATCGTCCTGGCCCCGGTCCTGATCCGGGTTCTCGATGTCCCGCCGCCTCTCCGGGACTATGGCATCCCGCTCGTCCGGATCTATGCCGCATCATTGATCTTCCACTATCTCCTGATCAACACCAACGGGATACTCCGGGCCAGCGGCCGGGTCAAGACATCCCTGCGGACCATGGCGGGGGTTTGCGTCGTCAACGTGGGCCTCAACTTCTACCTCGTCTTCGGCACCTCGCTCGGATTCCGGGGCATCGCCGTCTCCACGGCGGTCAGCATGGTCTTGGGAGCTCTTTTAAACATTGCGGCCGTCCGCACCCTCATCTCCGGACCGCGCCGGTTTTCCCCGGAGTCGGTCGGCCGGGTGGCCCGGATCGGCTGGCCGTCGGGGGTGACCCAGGTGGCCTGGCAGCTTGGAGCCACTTTTTTGTTCCTGATCATCGGCCACCTCCCCCGCCATCCGGTGGAGGTGATGGCCGCCCTGACCAACGGGCTGCGGATCGAAGCGGCCATCTATCTCCCGGCCTTTGCCCTCAACATGGCCAACGCGGTGATGGTGGGCAATCTTTTGGGCGAGGGCCGGGACCGGGACGCCTTCCGGAGCGGGGTCATCACCGCCCTCTTCGGCGTCGGCCTGATCACTCTGCTGACCGTCGCGGTGGTCTTAAACGCCGAGCGTCTGGCCGGGATGCTATCCGACAACGCGGTGGTGACTCGGGAGACGGTGCGCTACATCTATATCAGCATGATTAGCGAGCCGTTCATGGCCTGGGCGGTGATCCTCGGCGGCGCGCTCAACGGGGCCGGGGACACCCGAGGGGTGATGCGAATCATCATCTTGAGCCTCTGGCTTGTCCGGATTCCGGGGAGCTACATCTTCGGCATCGGGCTCGGATACGGCCCGATGGCCTTTTGGTGGTGCATGAACGTTTCCATTTTCGTCCACACAATTTTTTTGACCCGGCGGTTTTTCGCCCGGCGGTGGCTCCAGGAAGCGGGCCGACGGTGATTGGGATGGCCCGGTCGGGGCCGG
>CAZWGY010000134.1:6033-10912 GCA_964633575.1 uncultured Desulfobacteraceae bacterium | reverse complement strand
ACCTATGACCTATGACCTATGACCTATCACCTATCACCTATCACCTATGACCTATGACCTATAGCCTATCACCTAATCAGACCTCCGAGGTTTCCAAATTTTTTGGAAACCTCGGAGGTCTCTATTCCTCAGTCCTCATGATTGCGGAACGGACATCAACGTGGTATAGAAGGCCGGTCGGCAACCCTTGTTTGCCCGTACAATCAACACGGAGAGGCAACATGAGAACCGCTTCATTTCTGTTCATCGTCACATTGCTTTGTACCTTTTCTTCCAATGTCCTGGCCCAAGGTGACCGAGCGGCCCGGGTGGTGGTCGCGACGGTTTTTGAGGAAACCATCGCCCCGACCACCCGGATCGTCGGCGCCATTGATTTTGATAAACGCTCCGGGATAAGTCCGGAGGTGAGCGGACTGGTTGCGTCCCAGGATATGGAGGAAGGGGAGGTGGTCCGGAAGGGCGATGTCCTCGTTCAGTTGAGCACCGAATTTATCGAAAAAGACATTGCCATCCGGGAAAAGGAAGCCGAGGCCATCGGGGTCCGGATCGCCAATGCCCGGAAAAATCTCGACCGGTACAAGACCCTGCTTAAAGGGGCCGCGGCCAGCGAAAAGGCTTATGACGACCTGGCCTTTGGCCTCCGGGAGCTGGTGATCGACCGGGAACGGGTCCGCCAGGAAATCGCACGGCTGGAGCTGCAAAAGGAAAAGAGCACCATCAGGGCACCTTACGATGGACTTATCCTGGAGCGGTACGCCAACGAGGGCGAGTGGGTGGCTCCCGGCACGCCGGTCTGCGACCTGGGAGCCATAAAGGCGATCACCGTCCGGGTGGCGGTTTCCGAGGAGCTGATCCGCTATATCGAGATCGGCGGGTCGGTCAACCTGATCATCGATGCTCTGGGGCGGGAGCTTGAGGGCAAGGTAAAGGGGATCGTCCCGGTAGCCGATCCGGCCAGCAAGACCCTTCAGGTCAAAATCGCGATCCCGTACTTTGACGAAGCGGTTCAGAACCTGTCGGTGTCGGTGGACGTGCCGTCGGGGACGCCCCGGACCTTGAGCATGATCAAACGCGACGCCCTCGTCCGCAACGCGGGCAAGGAGTTTGTCTATACCGTGAAGGACGGCCAGGCCAAAATCCTGCCCGTGTCCATCGTGGGCTATACCGGCGAGATGGCCGGCGTGGCCGGCCCCCAGGTCCAGCCGGGGATGCCGGTGGTTATCGACGGCAACGACCGGCTCCGCCCGGACCAGGCCGTGGAGATCATCGAAACCCGAACCTTCAACGAATCAACGCCGAAAGCGTCATCGGAGGCCCCGGAGGCGGAATAGCCCATGAATTTCATCAAGTTTTCCATTTCCAAACCCGTTACGGTGGCCGTTGGGATCATCATGATCGTCCTTTTCGGCCTTATCGGCATCAGCCGCCTGCCCGTCCAGCTCACTCCGGACGTGGAAAGCCCCCAGATCACCGTGACCACCTTATGGCCGGGGGCGACGCCCTACGAGGTGGAAAAGGACATCGTGGAGGAGCAGGAGGAAGTCCTTAAGGGAATCCAGCGCCTGACCCTCATGGAAAGCTCATCTTACAACAGCCGGAGCGAGATCACCCTGACCTTCGAGGTGGGCACCGACATCGATGCGGCGCTGCTCAAGGTCTCCAACAAGCTCAACGAGGTCCGTTCCTACCCGGAAAACGTGGAAAAGCCGGTGATCGATGCATCCGGGGCCGAGTCCTCGCCGGTGATCTGGATGATCTTTAAAACTCTGGAGGGGGACCCCGAGCGGATCAAGACCTTCCGGACCTTCTTTGAAAACGAGGTCCGGCAGTATCTCGAGCGGGTGGAGGGTGTCGGTTCGCTCTTTGTCTTCGGCGGATCCGAAAAACAGCTCGAAGTGGTGGTTTCGCCCGAGAAACTGGCTCGGTACAAACTCACCATCGATCACGTCGTTAACCGGATTCAGACCAGCAACAACAACGTCTCGGCCGGGGTCCTGGGCCTCGACAAGAAGAACTACCGGGTCCGGACGGTCAGTCAATTCCAGGGGGTCGATGACCCGCTGAATGTTCTGCTCAAGGATGACGGAATCCGCCGGGTGAGCCTTGGAGATGTCGCCGACAGCCGGTTCGGCTATGCCACCAACGACGTGACCGTGATGCACAACGCCATCCCGGTGATCGTTGTGGGGGTCCGGAAGCAGCAGGGGGCCAATGTCATCGAGCTGACCGAGCGGACCAAGTCCGTGTTGGCGGACCTCAACGACGGGCTGTTGAAGGAGAACGGCCTTAAGGCCGAGATCGTCTCCGACCAGACTCCCTATATCAACCGGGCCATCAACCTGGTCCAGAAGAACGTGATCATCGGCGGGATTCTGGCGCTTTGTGTTTTGCTCACCTTTCTCCGGTCCATCAGCTCCACCCTGGCCACGGCCATCGCCATCCCCATCTCGGTGATCGGGACCTTCATTTTCTTATGGATCTTCGGCCGGAGCATCAACGTGGTGAGCCTGGCCGGGATTTCCTTTGCGGTGGGAATGCTGGTGGACAACGCCATCGTGGTCCTGGAAAACATCGACCGGCACCGGAAGATGGGGAAAGGCGCCTATAAGGCATCTTATGACGGGGCCAAAGAGGTCTGGGGTGCCGTCTTTGCATCCACCGCCACCACCGTGGCCGTGTTTCTCCCGGTGATCTTCATGCAGGAGGAGGCCGGGCAGCTCTTCAAGGACATCGCCATTGCCATCACCTTTGCCATCCTCATCAGCCTGATGGTTTCCGTGGCGGCCATACCTTCCATCACCAACCAGCTCTATCGGCTGTTCAAGACGAAGGAGAAGAAGGAAGGGCGGATCGGCCGGTTCGGTGGGGTGCTGGCCGGCTGGCTGTTGGCTCTCTCCCGCCTGACGCTCAGAAACATCTTTACCCGGTTGGCAACTATCACGCTGCTCACCGGCGCCGCGGTGATCACCGTGCTCCTGCTTTTGCCCAAGGCCGAATATCTCCCCCAGGGCAACCGGAACCTGGTCCTCAACATCATGCTCCCTCCGCCCGGCTATTCGGTGGACAAGCGGCAGGAGATGGGCGACTTTATCTACAAATCCACCCGGCCGTATTTTGAAAACGACTACAAAGACGGGATTCCCCGGATCAAGACGATCTTTTTCGTTTCCGCTGACCGGATCACGCTTTTTGGGGCCATCAGCGCTCATGAAACCGAAGCCCCAAAAATGATGCCGCTGTTCACCCGGCTCATCAACTCCATCCCCGGGGTCTATGGGGTTTCCATCCAGGCCGGGATTTTCCAGAGCGGCATCGGGCGGGGCCGGACCGTCCAGGTCAACGTTTCCGGTGAGGATATCGACCGGATCATCGAGGTGTCCCGGACCCTTTACGGGGCCATCAAGGGCAAACTCCCCGAAGCCCAGGTCCGGCCGGTGCCCTCCCTGGAGAACACCTATCCCGAAGCCAACTTCATCCCGAGCCGATCCAAGACCCTGGCCAACGGGATCAGCGAGGAAGCTCTCGGCCTTTACATCGACGTGATCATGGACGGCCGGAAGGTTGGCGAGTACAAGCCGGCGGAGGGCAAGAAGATGGACCTGGTGCTCCGGAGCGACGCCGAGGAGATTCAGGTTCCCGAAGACATCGCCGACAGCCTCATCGCCAACTCGGCCGGAAATCTCGTCCGGATCGCGGATCTGGCTCGGCTGGAGTACGACCAGGGGATGATGCAGATCGACCACCTCGAACGGAAGCGGAACATCACCCTGGAAGTCACCCCGCCCATCGAAATCCCCCTCCAGGAAGCCATGGAGACCATCCAGAACGAGCTGGTGGCCGGGCTCGAAGCGGGCGGAAAGCTGAAAGGGACGACGGTCTCCGTGGGCGGCAACGCCGACAAGCTGACTCAGGCCATGAAGTCCATCGGGGTCAACCTGATCCTGGCCGCCATTATCGTCTATCTCCTCATGTCGGCCCTGTTCGAAAACTTTTTCTACCCGTTTATCATCATGTTCGCCGTGCCCCTGGCCGGTGCCGGCGGATTCGTGGGACTTCGGCTGGTGGACACCTTTGTCGCTCAACAGTCCTTCGACATCGTGACCATGCTCGGGTTTATCATTCTGGTGGGGACGGTGGTCAACAACGCCATTCTCATCGTCCATCAGACTCTGAACAACGTCCGTTACGGGGGGATGGTTGGGCTCGACGCCGTCCACGAATCGGTTCGGACCCGGATACGTCCCATTTTCATGAGCACCACCACCAGCCTGTTCGGAATGATGCCGCTGGTGCTGTCCACCGGCGCCGGCTCCGAGCTCTACCGGGGGCTCGGCAGCGTGATCCTCGGAGGACTGGCCATATCCACGGTCTTTACCCTCTTCGTGATCCCGGCGCTCCTGGCCTTCTTCATCGGCTTCGAATCGAGCCGGGATGAAGAGGTGGGGTAGGGGAGAGCGACCGCGTACTTTGAAGGTGACTGATTTGGGCATTTATTCGCTTGACACCTCGGTTCGATTGTTGTCATGCTGGATAAAGAAAATCGAATCATGAATTTTATCGAGGATGAAGCCATGAACCAGGAAACCCTCAAAGAAGCCATCAGGCGTGAGTTGCCCGCGTTGTTGCGGTCAGACCCCGATTTCCGGAATTATGTCATCGACGTGTCCCGAGGCGTGTTTGCCGACCGGGAGGAAACCCGGGACCGGTTCTGGGAAGTATTAGCGGAGATCCGCCGGCAGCGGGAGGCCCAGGAGCGGAAGTGGGCCGAGCAGGAACGCAAATCGGAGAGATGGGAGGTCCGCTGGGCCGAGGAACGGGAAGCGGATGCGAAGAAATGGGAAGAATGGAAACAGCAGTGGGCTGAGAAGCAGGCGGAAGA
>CAZWGY010000134.1:0-5933 GCA_964633575.1 uncultured Desulfobacteraceae bacterium | reverse complement strand
GAAACAGCAGTGGGCTGAGAAGCAGGCGGAAGATGCCCTGAAATGGGCGGAAAACGAGAAGCGCTGGGAAGAGTGGAAACAGCAGTGGGCTGAGAAGCAGGCGGAAGATGCCCTGAAATGGGCGGAAAACAAGAAGCGCTGGGAAGAGTGGACACGGCAGTGGGATGAGAAGCTTGAAGCGGATGCGAAGAAATGGGAAGAATGGAAACAGCAGTGGGCTGAGAAGCTTGAAGCGGACGCGAAGCAATCGGCTGAAAACGCGAAGCAATTCGAACGGCTCCATCAGAAGGTCCTTAAACAGGGGGACCGGGTGGAACGGAGAATCGGGGCCATGGGGGCCAGATGGGGGATGCGGAGCGAGCGGTCGTTCCGGAACGCGCTGGCCGGGATTCTCGAGAACAGCTTCGGCGTTGAAGTCAAAAATATCCGGGAATACGACGCCGACGGGACCGTCTTCGGCCGCCCGGATCAGATCGAGCTGGATATCATCATCAAAAACAGCACATTGTTGATATGTGAGCTCAAGTCCAGCATGAGCAAGTCGGACGTGGTTATCTTCGAGCGCAAGGCCCGGTTTTACGAGGCGCGTCACGGCCGGAAGGCGGACCGGTTGATCGTCATCTCCCCGATGATCGACCCGAAAGCCCAAAGAGCCGCCGACGAGTTGGGGATCGAGACCTATTCAGACTCTGAAGACGTCGAATCGATCTAGCGCGCCGGCGTCACCTGGAGCCATCGAGCAGGCCCCGCCGGGGCCTGCTTTGATTTTGCTCCGGGCAATGCCGAGTGATTCCGCTGTCGGCGCCATCGGCCCCCGGTCGTCCGGCCGGGAGGCATTCTATCGGATTTTGATCCAGAGCAGCCGGGCCGACTCCGGGCCGGGGTTGTGCCATTGGCTCGGCATGTCGGCGGTGAGATAGATGACATCCCCGGCGGCGATCGTGTAAACCGCCTGCTCGAGCTTCATCTGGAGACGGCCGGCGAGGAGGTAACCCATCTCCTCGCCTTTGTAAACGAAGAAGTGGGAATTGATCCGGGCCCCCGACGGGATGTCGATGAGGTGCGGTTCGGCCTTGGGGTCGAAGTCAATGGGGGTAAGCCGGCGGGCGGTCACGGCTCCTTTCGGCAGGTCGGAAAACTGAACCTCGGTGGCGTCCGAGGACGGAAAGACCACCTGATTCCGGATCTCCTCGGACTCCTGAAAAAAGGCGCTCACCTCCACCGAAAGGATCTCCGCCATTTTGATCAGCGCGGGCAGGGAAGGGTAGATGAGATTGCTTTCCACCTGGGAGATGTTCGACGGCGTCACCCCGACCATCTTGGCCAGCTCCGTCTGGGACAGCCCCCGGCGGGACCGGAGCTCCTTCAGGCGCATCCCCAGGTCGATCCGGGACAGGGATCGCTTTTCAAAGTCGAAGATGACCTTGTGGGTGTGGTCGGGGAGATCCTTGGTCCAGTAGGCAAAGGCCTTATTGAGGGTATCAAGGTTCCGGTTTTCGGCCTTCAGGATGGTCAGACGGGTTTTTCCCCGCTTGACCGAAAGGTCGATGGCCACTTGGGCAATCTGGTTGATATGGGCCTTCAACCGGGCCGAATGAGCCCGCTTTTCGATGACCCAGTAGGCGATGGTGGAAAGCTCATAGAGGCGCGGGCAGGAATGAGTGTAGAACTTCAGCAAACTATCCTCGCCGTTCCAGAGGTCGGCCATGCCCGTGAGGCTTTCAAAAATAAGGCGGACATCGCCGGACCGGCTTTCCTGAACGCCGTAGAAAGCGTCCATCACCGCCTTGACATCCCCGGGGGCGTCCACCCGGATCACCTGGCAGGGCCAATCGGACTTCTGGTCGTAGAACTTCAGGAAGACCTCGGAACCGTCCCCTTTGCCGTAAGTGAAGCAGTCCAGAAGGATGAAATGGGGGCTTTCCGCCAGGGGGCCGAGCTTTTTCAGGAGGTTTTTCGGGGACCGGTCGAAGGAGACGTAGATCAAGGGCTTCTGCTCAGCCATGGAGGCGCCGACGAAGTTCATGCAGAATTTGGACGCCAGGCTCCCGGCATCGTCGTGGAGCACCACGTTGTCGCCGATGTAGAGCCCGCCCAGGAGCTTGTCAAGCTGGCTGACCCCGGAGGTCACCCGGTTTCTGGCAGAGGCCATTGTCATTCTCGCTTTCAGTGTGCCGCGCTCCGACCGGTTCGCCCGGCGGAACAGTTTAAATGGTTAAAAATTGCCGAACGCTAAGAACGTGACGCGGTGGACTGGAAACCGTCGCGCCTGACCATCACTGACCGCGGTCAATGATGGCGGCCGTGGGGGCCCGATCATTTTGAAACGCCCGGAGCCCCGCCTGACCCAATGGCGCTCCGGCCGCGTTCGCCGGTACGGATGCGGACCGCGTCCTCCAGGGGCATTATAAAGATCTTCCCGTCTCCGACGCGACCGGTGTAGCCGGCTTCCTGGATGGCACTGACCACCCGCTCGGCCATCTCCGACTCTACTACCACCTCCAGCTTGACCTTGGCCACGAAGTCCACCTGGTATTCCGCCCCGCGATAGACCTCCCGGTGGCCCTTCTGGCGGCCAAACCCCTTGACCTCGGTCAGGGTCATCCCCTGAACCCCGACCCGGTTAAGGGCCTCTTTGACGTCGGTCAGTTGACTGGGCTTGATCACGGCATCAATTTTCTTCAGCATTAGATTCCCTCCGAAATTGTTATTTAAAATCACAAAAGGCATTCTAATATTAGCCCTACTGAATGTCAACCGTCAAATCCACCCTTTCGGCGGCTTTTGTAACGTCCAAATCCATTAGCCAACCTTACAATTTCGATAAGAAAGTAATTCAAACTTGACAAGGGTCAATTGAACACGATAGATGGAGGGCCGATCACGAATGGCCCCTTCCGGGGGCGTGGTCGAAACGACGGAAGAGGCGTCCAGCCGCCCGGTCACCGCGGAAGGACGTCTTTTTTATAACCTTTTTCACTTCAAAGAGGAGACCTTCGTGCCATGAACCTCCACCGACCCAACGCCAATGAAGCCCTTCAGACGAAAAACCGTTCCCGCAGCGTTGCCCCTCAGTCCGGCATCTGCAGCCGGTGCATGGACGGCTGTAAGGGAAATTGCGACCTGTTTAAATCGACCTTCCGGGGCCGTGAGCTGCTTTATCCTTCCCCCTTTGGTCAGATCACCGCCGGCTCGGACAAGGACTACCCCGTTGACTACTCTCACCTGAACATCATGGGATACGCCATGGGGGCGGAGGGCATCGAGGCGGACCCGGATCACGCCACCTTCCCCAAGGTCAACACCGAGACCTGGTTCGGGGCCACCGAAAAGGTCAAGATGAAAATTCCGATCTTCACCGGGGCTTTGGGGTCCACCGAGATCGCTCGGAAGAACTGGGAGCATTTCGCCATTGGCGCGGCCATCACCGGGATCAGCCTGGTTTGCGGTGAAAACGTCTGCGGGATCGATCCGGGTCTGGAGATCAACGGCGACGGCAAGGTGACTGAATCGCCGGAGATGCGCCGACGGGTCGAGTCCTACCGCCGATACCATACCGGCTACGGTGACATCCTCGTTCAGATTAACGTCGAGGACACTCGTCTGGGCGTGGCCGAGTACGTTATCGAGAAGCTGGGGGTCGAGACCATCGAGCTCAAGTGGGGGCAGGGGGCCAAGTCCATCGGCGGAGAGATCAAGGTGGATACCCTGGAACGGGCTCAGGAGCTGAGTCGGCGAGGCTACATCGTCACCCCGGACCCGGACAAGGAAGATAACATCGCGGCCTTCCAGGAGCGGGCCATCAAGGAATTCGAGCGCCACAGCCGGGTGGGCTTTCTCGACCAGGACGCCTTCATGCGGGAGGTTGACCGGGTCCGGAAGCTCGGGGCCAAGCGGGTCACCCTGAAGACCGGGGCCTATCCCATGCGGGAGCTGGCCATGGCCATCCGCTGGGCGTCAGACGCCAAGATCGACCTCCTCACCATCGACGGAGCCCCGGGCGGCACCGGGATGAGCCCCTGGCGGATGATGAGCGAGTGGGGCATTCCCTCGATCTACCTCCATTCCATGGCTTATGAGCTCTGCCTTCGGCTGGCCCGTAAGGGGTCCTGGGTCCCGGACATCGCCTTCGCCGGCGGGTTTTCCTCCGAGGACCACGTCTTCAAAGCCCTGGCCTTGGGGGCCCCGTATTCCAAGGCCGTCTGTATGGGCCGGGCCTTGATGATTCCGGGAATGGTGGGCAAGAACATCTCCCGCTGGCTCAAGGGCGAGGACGGAGGCCTCCCGCCGACGGTCTCTCAGTATGGGAGCACCAAGGAAGAGATCTTTGTCACCTACAAAAAGCTCAAATCCATCTACGGCGACGATGTGGAGAACTTCCCACTGGGCGCTATCGGGATATTTACCGCTTCGGAAAAGATCCGGGTGGGCTTGCAGCAGCTCATGGCCGGGGCCCGGAAATGGCGGACCCATCTGATCACCCGCAATGACCTGGCGGCCCTTACCGAAGAGGCCGCCAAAGTCACCGAGATTCCGTATATCATGGACGCCTACCGGGAAGACGCCCTGGCGATCATCGACGCCTAGCGGTTCACCCCGTTTCTCCATCCGGGCGCTCCCCTCCGGCGGGGCCCCGGATGGCGCTTCCCTTCAAAAAGACGCACGGAGCTCACCTCTCGACCTCCCCAAAATCCGATAAACCCACATGATCGGGGACACCGCGATCACCCCCGGGCATGAAAATGGATTAAGCAATGAACGCCCTCAGTCCTCAGCACTAACTCCTCAGCCCTCATCAGACCTCCGAGGTTTCCAAATTTTTTTGAAACCTCGGAGGTCTATAGCATCCCTCAGTCCTCCGTGCTCTTCGATCCCGATCCCGATCCCGATTTCGATTTCGATTTCGACTAACTACCCCAGTCCTCAGTCCTCAGTCCTCATCAGACCTCCGAGGTTTCCAAATTTTTTTGAAACCTCGGAGGTCTATAGCATCCCTCAGTCCTCCGTGCTCTTCGATCCCGATCCCGATTTCGATTTCGACTACCTACCTCAGTCCTCATCAGACCTCCGAGGTTTCCAAATTTTCTGGAAACCTCGGAGGTCTAAAGCATCACTCAGCCCTCAGTCCTCATTCCCCCACCCACACGATCCGCGCGGATACCGCAATCACCCCCGGACTTGAAATGGACTTCACGATTAAACTTGACAAAAGATTTCCGTGTCCGCATAATAGTCGTACCATTTAGGGCGAGATATGGGGGATTGGCTGCCCGTCGTGCTTGGCCTGAATGTAAATAACGTCTTATATTAAAATGGTTTCCGTTGGATATCACTTGCCGGCCGCTGTCGAGTCAACCCGACAAAATGTCGTACCAATAAGCCGTACAAGGAGACTTTGAATGTCAGATCACCTTGGGTTTACCCCCGCCCGGATGGGACGCGCCGGCGAAGATGTCGCCTTGCAGATCGAGGCCGCCATTCTGGCCGGGAAAATCCAGCCCGGCGAAAGCCTCCCCAGTGAGCGGGAGCTCCGGGAGCAGTTTCAGACCGGCCGGGGCGTCATCCGGGAGGCCATGCGGGCCTTAAAGGAAAAAGGGCTCATCGAAATCAGGAAGGGCGCCAAGGGCGGGGCCTTTGTCAAGGAGGCCGAGGTGGCCAACGCCAGCGAATCCCTGGCTCTGTTTTTAAAGCAGCAGAACGTGGACCCGGACTACCTCGTCGAGTTCCGGGAGAGCATCGACCGGGCCATCACGGTCCTGGCCATCGCCCGGGCCGACGCGGCGGAAAAGGCGGATCTCGAGCGGGACGCTTCGGCCCTGGCGGACCTGAACGACGCCCCCGAAACCGATATGGAAGCCCTGGTCGAGATGGACCGGGAGCTCAACATCAAGCTGGCCCGGATGAGCCGGAACCCGATTTTCGAATGGGTGATG
>CAZWGY010000133.1:0-10925 GCA_964633575.1 uncultured Desulfobacteraceae bacterium | reverse complement strand
GGAGGTCATCCAGAGCCTGACGAAACGGGGGCGCTTCCACCCGGAGCCGGAGCTTGTGGACCGGATTGTCCGGGACCTCACCGGCGACGATGGCCGGGTCCGGCCCATCGAGCTTCAGATTCTGGGGTCTCAGTTACAGGACCGGGGCATATCCACTCTCCGTGAATACGATGCATTGAGCGGAGGCGAGGCCATGGGTTCCGAAGCGGTCCTGGTGGCCGGATTCCTCGATGGGGCTATCGCCGATTGCGGGGCGGAAAACGAAGACGCGGCCCTGATGCTGCTCTATTCGTTGATCGATGAAAACGGCGCGAGGCTGCCCAAAAGTCGCCTCGAATTGGCGAATGAGCTGGACATCCCGGAAATCGAAGTTGATGAAGCCGGATTCGACCTGATCCTGAAAGTTTTAGAGGGCTCTGGCGTCATCGAAAAACCGGCGGATCGGTATCAGATCGCTCATGATTACCTTGCCGAGCGGGTCAGGGAGAAATCAAAGGGGCTGCTCCAAAAGATTGAGGGGCGGCTCCGCCGGGCCGAAATCGATCGGCAACGGAAAGCAGATGAAGAACAGCGGAAAAAGCGCCAATTAAGAGTTGCCGTTGTTCTAAGCGTTGTTTTCGCCGGCATCGCGGCGGTTGCGATATTGTTGGGGATTCAGGCAAAGCAGTCCGCATTCGAAGCAGAACAAAATCTGGTGGCTGCCAAAGAAGCGGAAGAAAAAGCGGAAGCATCAGCCGCTGAGGCCAAATCAGCGGCTGAGCAAGCCGAAAAAGCAAAACAAGAAGCCAACTATAACCTGGCATTGGGTTTTGAAGAGAAAGCAAAGTTTCTCTTTGAAAATGCTAAAAGAAAACAAGACCGTTTTATTTTTCAGAAAGCTTGGCTTTTCACCCTCGCGGCGTTAACAAAGGACGTCGGGAGCAAAGCTAATCCGGTTCCACTTGACAGGTTGGCTAATACTCAATTGAAGTCCGGAATGTTGCGATGGAAATGGGCCTCTCCTAATGCAGCATCTCACTCATCTGCTGTCTTGAGCGTGGCCTTCAGCCCGGATGGAGAAACCCTTGCCTCGGGATCTGATGATCATACGATTAGATTGTGGGATGCGGTCACGGGAAAGCAACTTTTTGTTTTAAAAGGTCATTCAGATGCTGTCAGTAGCGTGGCCTTCAGCCCGGATGGGAAAATGCTGGCATCGGGGTCTTATGACCAGACGATTCGATTGTGGGACGCGGAAACGGGAAAAGAACTTACAGTTTTAAAAGGGCATTCATCCAGTGTCTTTAGCGTGGCGTTCAGCCCGGATGGGAAAAAACTGGCCTCGGGATCTTCTGACAATACGATTCGATTGTGGGACCCTGACGCGGGAAAGGAATCTTGCGTTATAAAAGGCCATTCATATTCTGTTTTGAGCGTGGCGTTCAGCCCTGATGGGAAAAAACTGGCCTCGGGATCTTCTGACAACACGATTCGATTGTGGAGCGCGGATACGAATAAAGAAATTTACGTTTTGAAAGGCCATTCATCTTATGTCTTAAGCGTAGCGTTCAGCCCGGATGGAAAAAAACTGGCCTCGGGATCTTCTGATAATGCGATTCGATTGTGGGACGCGGGGACGGGAAAAGCGCTTTCCGTTTTAAACAGCCATTCAGCCGGTGTTTTGAGCGTGGCGTTTAGCCCGAATGGAAAAAAACTGGCCTCAGGATCTGGTGACACTACTATTCGATTATGGGATGTTGCCACTGGAAAAGAGCTTTCCATTTTAAAAGGACATTCATTGCGTGTCGAGAGCGTGGCCTTCAGCTCGGATGGAAAATGGTTGGCTTCAGGATCTTCTGATAATGCGATTCGATTGTGGGACAAGGAAACGGGAAAAGAAATTTCCGCAAAAGGCCATTCATCTGATATCAGTAGCGTGGCGTTCAGTCCGGGTGGAAAAATGCTTGCCTCGGGATCTGAAGACAATACAATTCGATTGTGGGATGCTGATACAGGAAGAGAAATATTTATTTTAAAAGGCCATTCACTTTCTGTCAATAGCGTGACGTTTAGTCAGGATGGAAAAACGCTGGCCTCGGGATCTAATGACAATACGATCCGATTGTGGGAGGCGGCCACAGGAAAAGAAATTTTCGTTTCAAAAGGCCATTCAGATGCTGTCTTGAGCGTGGTCTTCAGCCCGGATGGAAAAACGCTGGCCTCGGGATCTGATGACACAACAGTTAGATTGTGGGATACGGGCACAGGCAAAGCGCTTTCCATTTTAGAAGGCCATCAATATGCTGTCAGTAGCGTGGCGTTCAGCCCGGATGGAAAAACGCTGGTCTCAGGTTCTGCTGACACTACAATTAGATTGTGGGATACGTCCACGGGCAAAGAGCTTTCCATTTTAGAAGGCCATTCATCTAGTATTGGTAGCGTGGCGTTCAGCCCAAATGGAAAAAGGCTGGCATCAGGATCTGATGACAAGACCATTCGACTATGGGACGCGGAAACGGGAAAAGAAATTTTCGTTTTAAAAGGTCATTTAGATGCTGTCTTAAGCGTAGCGTTCAGCCCGGCTGGAAAAACGCTGGCCTCGGGGTCTGATGACGAGACCATTCGACTATGGGATACGGAAACGGGAAAAGCAATTTCCGTTTTAGAAGGCCATTCAGATTATGTAAGGAGTGTGGCTTTCAGCCTAGACGGGCAAACCATCGCGTCTGGCTCTTCCGACAACACTGTGCGCTTGTGGGATGCAGAAACGCAAATAGGAGTTTCCGATTTAAAAGGCCATCATGATGCAGTCAGTACTGTGGCATTCAGCCCGGATGGGAAAACACTGGCATCTATCTCTTCTGACAAAACGGTGCGCTTGTGGGATCCGACTACGGGAAAAGAACTTTCTTCCTTTCGGCAAGGCTATTCATCCGGTGTCAATAGCGTGGCATTCAGCCCGGATGGAAAAACACTGGCATCTATCTCTTCTGACAAAACGGTGCGCTTGTGGGATCCGACTACGGGAAAAAAAGAATTTATTATATTTCCACAAGGCCATGCATCCGCTGTCTCAAGCGTAGCGTTCAGCCCGGATGGTCAAACCATCGCGTCTGGCTCTTTTGACAAAACGATTCGCTTGTGGGATGCGGCCTCTGGAAAAGTAAATTCCGTTTTACAAGGCCACTCATCCGCTGTCTTAAGCGTGGCCTTCAGCCCTGATGGAAAAGCTATTGCCTCGGGATCTGATGACAAAACGATTCGCTTATGGGATGCGGCCTCTGGAAAAGTAAATTCCGTTTTACAAGGCCACTCATCCGCTGTCTTAAGCGTGGCCTTCAGCCCTGATGGAAAAGCTATTGCCTCGGGATCTGATGACAAAACGATTCGCTTGTGGGATGCGGCCTCTGGAAAAACAATTTCCCTTTTAATTGGCCATTTATCTACTGTATGCAGTGTGGCTTTCAGTTTGGATGGAAAGACGCTAGCTTCGGGGTCAAGGGACAATACGATTCGATTGTGGGACTCGAAAACGGGAGAAGAACTATCCATTTTAAAAGGCCGTCTAGGTGCTGTAAGGAAAGTGGCGTTCAGCCCGGATGGAAAAACTCTTGCCTCGGGCTCTTCTCACAATACGATCCGATTGTGGGGGGCGGACACGGGAAAAGAAATTTCCGTTTTAAAAGGCCATTCATCCGGTGTCTCTAGCGTGGCCTTCAGTTCGGATGGCAATACGCTGGCCTCGGGATCTAATGACAATACGATCCGATTGTGGAATACTGCCACAGGAGAAGAACTATCCGTTTTAAAAGGCCATTCATCTCTTGTATTAGGCGTGGCTTTCAGCCCGGACGGGCACACCATCGCGTCTGGCTCATGGGATAACACGGTGCGCTTGTGGGATGCATCAAGGGGCAAGGAACTCCCCTTTTTCAAAGGCCATTCAGATTATATCAATACTGTGGCTTTCAGCCCAGACTGGCAAACCATCGCGTCTGGCTCTTTAGACAAAACTGTTCGCTTGTGGGATGCCTCAACAGGCAAGACGCTTTCCGTGTTAGAAAGCCATTCAGATGATATCAATTTTGTGGCTTTCAGCCCAGACGGTCAAACCATCGCGTCTGGCTCTTCTGACAAAACGGTTCGCTTGTGGGATACCTCAACGGGCAAGGAACTTTCCGTTTTAAAAAGCCATTCATATTCTGTCTTAAGCGTAGCGTTCAGCCCGGACGGGCAAACCATCGCGTCTGGATCTTCTGACAACACGGTGCGCTTGTGGAAGGCGTCAACGGGCAAGGAGTTTTCCGTGTTCAAAGGCCATTCAAATGGCGTCAGTAGCGTGGCCTTCAGCCCGGACGGAAAAACCTTGGCCTCGGGATCTTATGACAAGACAATTCGATTGTGGGAGGCGGACACGGGAAGAGAAATTGCCGTTTTAAAAGGCCATTCAGATGGCGTCAGTAGCGTGGCTTTCAGTCCGGATGGTAAAACATTGGCCTCGGGATCAAGAGACAAGACGATTCGATTGTGGGACCTTACACTATTGAATGAATATATCGAACATGGTCACGAATCCAAACTCTTACAAAAAATCCACGACCTTTCCTTTGAAATCTTCCCCTTCAAACTGGAAGGCATGAAAATGGTGTATCACCCCCAACGTCGCATCCCCCTGCGCGGCCAACCCAACCCCTGGAAAGTCTTCGAGCGCCCCCGGCCGTCCCACAAAGATCCCGTCACCTGGATGATCGAAAACCTCCACCGGATGGAGCCGGATTACGATAGCCAGGCCGACGGAGGAGCTAGAGATTAACAGACCAACCGCCCCGGAGAACAACATGACCATTACACCCGACCACACCATCCACCGGAGCCGACGCCACTACGGCTGGAACAACGCCTTTCCCCCGGCACTCACCGTTGAGCCGGGGAGCACTGTGACCATTGACGTCCCGGACGCTTCGGGCGGGCAGTTTTCCACCGAGTCCCACGCCGGGAGCATCGCGGCCCTTGATTTTTCGACCGTCAACCCGGTCACCGGACCGATTTACGTGGACGGTGCCGAGCCCGGCGACGCCCTGAAGATCACGCTGCTCCATTGCGAGCTGGCCGACTGGGGCTGGACCGCGATCATGCCCGGCTTCGGGCTTTTGGCCGACGACTTTCCGGACCCGGCCCTTCACATCTGGCGCTTTTCTCCGGAGATCGGGGCGATGGCGGAATACGGGCCCGGCGGCCGGGTTCCCATCCGGCCCTTTCCGGGGACCATCGGCCTGGCTCCGGCTGATCCCGGGCTCCACGAGGTGATTTGCCCCCGCCGGGTGGGAGGAAACATGGACACCCGGGACATCACGGTGGGAACGGTTCTCTACCTGCCGGTGGAGGTCGAGGGGGCGCTGCTGTCGGTGGGTGACGGCCATGTGGCCCAGGGGGACGGGGAGGTCTGCGGGACCGCCCTGGAAAGCCCCATGCTCCTGACGGTCCGTTTGGATCTGGTTCCGGGCGGAGCTCCCCCTTTTCCCCGGTTTACCACCCACGGCCCGGTCACGCGCCATATCGACTCAGACGGCTACGAGGTGACCACCGGGGTGGGGCCTGACCTGATGGTCTCGGCCCGGGCCGCGGTTTCGGCCATGATCGATCTCATCTGCGATCAGCGGGGGATGAACGCCCCCGACGCCTATATGCTGTGCAGCGTCTGCGCCGACCTTCGGATCAGCGAGATCGTTGACGCGCCCAACTGGATCGTCACCTGCCACTTCCCTCGGTCGGTGTTTGCCGGATGACGGGGTGGTGAGGGGGCCGGGGGCGATGAAATCCGCGCCAAGCCCGCTTGGGAATAAATTCCCAAGCTGACCGGCATGTTTAACCCGGCATTGATCAAAGCTTGTGCCATCGCGCTTTTTTTTATCCGCGGATTGCGCAGATTTTCACAGATTTTTTTTTAATCTGCGTCAATCTGCGTAATCCGCGGATAGACTTGGGCGTGGTGATGAATCTCGCTCTTCCCCCGGTCCCGAGTGTGTGTAAAGCACAGCTCCTTTAGGGGAGGGGTCGGGGGGAGGGGGTTGATGGGCCGGAAGAAACGAATGGACCAAACAATGATCATGGCTATCCAAGGCGACGCTCAGCCCACCGCCCCGATCATTCATGCCGGAGGGCCTCGATGGGGTCGAGGCGGGCCGCCTGGCGGGCCGGGAAGTATCCGAAAAGGACGCCCACCGCTCCGGAGAAGAGAAAGGCGACCGCCACGATTTTCGGGTTCCAGACAAAGGGGACGTCGAGGGCCATCGCCCCGGCATAGGCCCCGGCCAGCCCGAGGACGACGCCGACCAGCCCGCCGAAGCAGGACAGCACCACCGCTTCCACCAGAAACTGCAACAGGACCTCCCGCTCCCGTGCCCCCACCGCCATCCGGATGCCGATTTCCCGGGTCCGCTCGGTCACCGAGACGAGCATGATGTTCATGATCCCGATCCCGCCGACCAGGAGGCTCACCGCCGCCACCGCGCTCAGGAGGGCCGTGAGTATCCGGGTGGTTCCGGTGAGGGTCGTCATGATCTCTTTCATGTCCCGGACGTTGAAGTCGTTTTCCTTGCCTGGCGGGATCTTTCGCCGTTCCCGCATGAGCCGCTCGATGTCGGCCTGGACCTTTTCCGTGGAGACGCCGTCCCGGGCCGAGACATAGATGACGTCCACGTCGGTGTTTCCCGCGATCCGGCGCTGGAAGGCCCGGAGGGGCAGCAGGATGAAATCGTCCTGGTCCCGGCCGAACCCCGACAACCCCTTGCCTCCCAGGACCCCGATCACCTGACAGGCCAGGGTTTTCAACCGGATGGTCGCGCCGATGGGGTCCTGGGCGCCGAAGAGCTCGGTTTTCACCGTGGCCCCGAGGATGCAGACCGACTTCCCGGCCCGGAGCTCGCCGGGGGTGAACGGCCGGCCCGAGGTCAGGGTCCAGTCCCGGACCGTCAGGTAGGCGTTGGTGCTCCCGGTCACGCTGGTGGCCCAATTGACACTGCCGTAGATGGCCTGGGTCCCGCCGGAGGCGGTCGGGGCGACCGCGGACAGGCCGAAGACCTCCTTTAAGATGGCGTCCGCATCGGCGATCTTGAAATCATCGGCGCTTGACCGGGTGCCGCCGGGTCCCCGGAAGCCCTGGCCGGGGCGAACCATGAGGAGGTTGCTCCCCAGCTTGGCGATGTCGGACGTGACCTGGGCGGTGGCCCCCGCTCCGATGGTCACCATGGTGATGACCGCTCCGACCCCGATCACGATGCCCAGGATGGTCAGAACCGACCGGAGGACGTTCCGCCGGATGGTCCGCTGGGCGAGGACGATGGTCTCCCGGATCACGAGCCGTCTCCCTCCGGATCGATCAGGCCGTCCTTGAACTGAATCCGTCTTTGGGAGTATGCGGCCATGTCCATTTCGTGGGTTACCATGACAATGGTGATGCCCCGGTCCTGGTTGAACCGGGTGAGGAGGTCCATGATCTCGCGGCTCCGGGCCGAGTCGAGGTTCCCGGTGGGCTCGTCGGCCAGGATGACCCGGGGGTTGGAGACGATGGCCCGGGCAATGGCCACCCGCTGCTGCTGACCGCCGGAGAGCTCCGCCGGGGTGTGGGACTCCCAGCCGGTGAGCCCCACGGCGGCGAGGGCCTCCCGGCCCATCCGGTCCCGCCGGCGTCGGTCGAGCTTCTGGTAGATCAGGGGGAGCTCGACGTTCTCGAGGGCCGTGGTCCGGTTCAAGAGGTTAAACCCCTGGAACACGAACCCGAGGAAATTGCGGCGGAGCAGGGCCCGCCCGTCCCGGCTCAGGCTCCCCACATCGACTCCGCCGAACCGATATTGCCCGGCCGTCGGGGTGTCCAGGCAGCCGAGGATGTTCATGCAGGTGGACTTTCCGGACCCGCTGGGGCCCATCACCGCCACCATTTCCCCCTGGCCGATGGCGAGGTCGATCCCCCCGAGGGCCCGCATGGCGGCATGGCCCCTGCCGTAGATTTTGGTCACGCCGGTCAGCTCGATGAGGGCCGGGGAAATCATTGCCCCTTCCTTACGGCGTCCACCACCAGCTCGAGGCCGGGGGTTACGTCGCCGTCGATGACCTGGGTCCGGACCCCGTCGGTGACCCCGATGTTGACTTCAACGGGGGCCGGGCGGCCTTCCCGGAGGGTCCAGACCCGTTGCCGCCGGCCGTTGCCCGAGGCGTCCCGGCGACTGTCCGAGTCCCTTCTCGGGCGGGGAAAGAGCTTGGTCAGGATGCCCCCGCCCCGGCGGGGGGCTGGGCCGGCGGCGGTCACCGGGGCGTACCGGAGCGCGGCGTTGGGGACCAGAAGGGCGTCGCCGATTCGCTGGACCACGATATCCGCCGTGGCCGTCATCCCCGGCCGGAGGGCCTGGTCCGAGTTGTCCACGGCCAGGAGGGTCTCGTAGGTCACCACGCCCTCGACGGTCTGGGGGCCGAGCCGGACCTGGCTGACGGAAGCCGGAAAGGTCCGGTCGGGGTAGGCATCCACCGTGAAGGTCGCCGCCTGCCCCTCGGAGACCTTGCCCACGTCGGCTTCGTCAACATCGACGTGGAGGGCCATCTCGGTCAGGTCCTCGGCCAGGGTGAAGAGGACCGGGGCCTGGAGGGATGCGGCCACCGTCTGTCCGGGCTCCACCGATCGGGTCAGGACGACGCCGTTGATGGGCGACCGGATCACGGCCTTGGCCAGGTCGGTCTCATTGGCGGTCAGGACCGCTTCGGCCCGGTCCACCTCGGCCTGAGCCATGGCCGCGTCGGCTCGGGCCCGGGCCAGGGCCGCTTCGGCCATCTCCAGGTCGTTGGGGGAGACCGCCCGGCGGTCGCTGAGCTTCCCGAGGGTCTCGAGGCGGTTGAGTTTGGCCCGGGTCTCCCGGATGGTGGCGCTCACCTGAGCCACCCGTGCCCTGGCGGCATCCAGGGCGGCCCGGGACTGGAGCACCTGGGCATCCAGCTTGGCCGTGTCGAGCCGGGCCAGGACCTGATCCCGGATCACGGCGTCGTTGTAGTCGGCTTCCACCGTCCGGACGATGCCGGAAAGCTCGCTGCCCACATCCACCTGATTGATGGGCTCGAGGCTCCCGGTGGCCGTGACCGTCACCGTGAGGTCTCCCCGGGCCGCCGGCTGGGTCCGGTACTCGATGCCGTCCCCGTTTCCCCCGAAGAAGCGGGGCCAGATGATGAGGACGGCGATCAGGACCAGGATCGCCGCCCCTCCGATCAGCCAGCGCCGCTTTCGTCCGCGGCCTTCTCCTTCGCCCTCCAGGTCCAGGACCTCGGAGATGTCCGGGTCCGACTTCCCATGTTCGTCCGTCATGTTTTGCTCCGTTAATTCGACTGGCCGGCCGGCGGTTCGGCGCGCTGAGAGCGCCATCCGCCGCCCAGGGCTTTGTAGAGCCGGACCAGGTTGGTCGTGACCGCGCCCTCGCTCCGGGCCAGATCGTCTTCAAGGGAAAGAAGGGACTGCTGGGCGATGAGGACCTCGCTGAAATCGACGAGGCCGGCCGCGTACTGCTGCTGGGCGAGGCGCTCGGCCCGGCGGGCCGATTCGGCGGCCGACCGGAGGGACGCTCGCCGGACCTGCTCCTCGGCGTAGGCGGTCAGGGCGTTTTCCACTTCCTCGAGGGCGGTCAGGACCGTTGCCTCGTATCGGTGGAGGGCCTGCTCCTGAAGCGCCGACTGGACCGATATGGACCGGCGGACGGCTCCGGCGTCGAAGACCCGCCAGGAGACCCCGGGCCCGATCCGCCAGGACCGGCTGTCCCAGTTCAGCCAGTCGGCCAGGGACCGGGCATCCAGGCCGATGGCGCCGGTGAGCCGGAGCCTGGGGTAGAGTTCGGCGGTCGCCACTCCCACCCGGGCGGTCCGGGCCGCTAACTGGTGTTCGGCGCGGCGGACGTCGGGCCGGCGTCGGAGAGTCTCCGCCGGGATGCCGACCGCCACCGTCGCCGGGGGCACCGGGACGGGCCGGACCGGGGCCAGGGCCGCATCCACGGCACCCGGCGGCTTTCCCTGGAGGACGGCCAGCCGGTTCATGGCCGACGCCAGCCCGGTCCGCAGGGTCGGGATCTGGGATCGGGTCCGCTCCAGGTTGGCTCGGGCTTGATGGACCGCCAGCTCGGGACTCAATCCGGCATCCGCCCGGTACCGGGTCAGGTCGAAGGTCTCCTCCTGGACCGACAGGTTGGCCTCGGCCACCGCCAGCCGGGCCTGATAGGTCCGGACGTCGAGATAGTTGACCGCCACCTCGGCCAGGAGACTTACCAGGACGTCGGTCAGGTCCGCCTCGGTGGCTCCGAGATCGGCATCGGCGGCCTCGATGGACCGGCGCACCCCGCCGAAAAGGTCCAGCTCCCAGCCGGCGTCAAAGCCGGCGGAATAGAGGGTGCCGGCATCGCTACCTCCGCCGCTCCGGCTTCGGGTGATATCGCCTGAAGCATCCAGAACGGGAAATCGATCCGCCGCGCTGATTCCCCGGCGGGCTCGGGCCTCCCGGACCCGGGCCGACGCTTCCTTCACGCTCAGATTGGCCCTGATGGAGGCCCCGATCAGGTCGGAGAGCATCGGGTCATCGAAAGTCCGCCACCACCCGGCCAGGTCGGCCGGCCATCTCGTCAGCCCGCCTCCGAGTGAGGTGTGCCAGGCCGACGGGGCCGACGTCTCCGGCCGGCGGTAATCCGGCCCCACCGCCCCGCATCCGACGCCCAGGGCGCAGAGGATGACCACAACGGCCCAGCTTCCCCTCCGGTTCATCTTGAGTTTGCTCCGTTTATGCACGGGGATCACTCCCCCCTTTTGGGTCCCTTGAGTCCCTGAATGTCCCATCGGCCGGGAATAAATCTCTTTGGTTTATCGTGAAAATCCAGGCCATGATCATCGTTTGGGCCATTCGTCTCGCCCGGCTCATCCAACCCCTC
>CAZWGY010000132.1:0-10949 GCA_964633575.1 uncultured Desulfobacteraceae bacterium | reverse complement strand
CTGCTTATCCCCAATCCTTGTCTTGCCGTTACCCGCCTTCAATCAACCGCTTCTTGAGGGTATCGAATTCCGCCTCGTCGATCACCCCTGTCTCCCTGAGGGCGTTGATTTCCTTGATCTGGGAGACGACGTCCGGGGTGGCGTCGGGGTGAGGCAGGAGGGGCCGGTCCGGGGTCGGGCCGGCGTCGAGGATTGGCGGTCCGCCGGCTTGGCGTCCGCCGTAGGTGAGGGTGATCAGGCCGTTCAGGACGGAGATCTGGACCGGCGTCCCCTGGTTCAGGCCGTCCCGGACGGCTCCGCCGGCGGCGGCCCCGTCCCGGCGGATTCGGTTGACCCGGTTCCGGACCCAGCGGATGAGCAGGGCCAGGATCAGGATAAAGGCGACGACCCCGCCGACGATGATGGCGTAGCGGAGGTCGATGACGCCCTGGATGAGGACGACCACGAAGGCTCCGAGGAGGGGGACGGCAAAGAGGGCGATGATGATCAGGTAAAAGAGCCCCAGGCTGGTGAGGATATCGGTCTGCCGTTTCAGGTAGTCGCGTTTCCCGGCCATTTAGGTTGCGGGTCGGGCGCCCCGGATGGCCCGCAGCCGGTCGAGGACCGGGGGATGGGAATAATGGAGCAGGACGTAAAAGGGGTGTGGCGTGAGGTTGCTCAGGTTGTGGGCTGACAGGGTTTTGAGGGCGTCGGCCAGGGCGTCGGGGGCTCCGGTGGTCCGGACCGCGTACCGGTCGGCGTCGTATTCGTTCTTCCGGGAGCGCATCTGAAGGATGAGTCCCAGGACCAGCTCGATGGGGGCGTAGAGGATGCCGAAAAAGACGAGTCCCGCGTAAACCGAGGGCTGATCCAGGTAAAACGCGGAAAACAGCGGAGGCGCCGTCAGAAAGAGGGAGAGGAGGTAGAAGACGACCCCCAGATGGATGATGCCGATGATCAGGGACTCCAGGATGTGATGCTTTTTGTAATGGCCGATTTCGTGGGCCAGGACGGCCAGGATTTCCCGGGCCGGGTGTCGTTCCATGAGGGTGTCGAAGAGTGCGATCCGCTTGTGCTTGCCGAACCCGGTGAAAAAGGCGTTGGACTTTTCGGAACGGCGGGAGCCGTCGATGACAAAGACGTTGTCCAGGGGAAAGCCGACGGAGCGGGCGTAATCGAAGATCCGCCGACGGAGCTCGCCGTCGGCCAGGGGTTCGAAGCGGTTGAACAGGGGCATGATCCAGGTGGGGGCGATGTACTGGACGGCCAGGAGATAGAGGGTCACGGCCCCCCAGCAGAGGAGCCAGGCGTGGGGGCCGGCGAATTCGAAAAAGATGAGCACTCCGGCCAGGAGCGGTCCGCCCAGGGCGGCCATCAGGGCCAGCCCCTTGAGCCGGTCGGCGATAAAGGTCCGGGGCGTGGTCCGGTTGAAGCCGAACCGGGCTTCGATGACAAAGGTGCTGTAGATGTCGAAGGGGAGATGGATGGCCGTCTGGAAGAGGACCAGGACTCCGATGAAGATGAGGCCCGTCGGCACCGTCCCGAGTCCGAGGGACCGGACCCAGGTGTCCAGGAAAGGAAAGCCGCCGGCCAGCCAGAAGATCAGAAAGGCGGCCAGATCGACGCCCCCGGCGACCCATCCGAATTTGGTGGTGGTTCGGAGGTATTCCTGGGACCGCCGATACCGCTCGGCGTCATAGACGTCGGCAAAGGCGTCCGGGACTGAGGGGTCGAGGTGGCGGAGGTTGAAGCGGTCCGATATCAGGTTCAGGATGTACTCGCCGACAAGGGCGGTCAGGATCACGATGCCGACGGCGTTCATGAAATCAGTACTCCTTGCGGGCCCGGTCCAGGTCCCGTTTTTCGTCCCGTCGCCGGATGGTCTCCCGCTTGTCGATGGTCTTTTTCCCCCTGGCCAGGGCCAGGGCGACCTTGACCCGTCCCTCCTTGAAATAAAGCCTCAAGGGAACGAGGGAGTATCCCCGCTCGTTGACTTTGCCCAGAAGCCGCTTGATTTCGTGCTTGTGGAGCAGGAGTTTTCGGGGCCGCTCCGGGGCGTGGTTGTCGTAGTAGGCAAAAGGATAGGGGCCGATGTGCATCTGCTGGATGAAGACCTCGCCGTTCCGGATCACGGCGTAGGCGTCCTTGAGATGAGCCCGGCCCATCCGGAGTGACTTGACCTCGGTGCCGGTGAGGACCAGGCCGGCCTCGTATTCGTCCTCGATGAAGTAGTTGAACCGGGCCTTCCGGTTTTCGGTGATCGGTTTCTGATGAGCTCGTGCCACGCGATCCGCTCCTTTCGCCCTATTCGATGACGTTCCCGTTGGCGATGATGTTTCCGTAAGTCGATTCCACGAGCTGCCGGATGTCGGCTGCGGTCACCTGTTGGAGTACCTTGTCAAGAAAGGTCCGGGCCTCATCGGCCCGGACGGCTCGGATGGCCTGCTTGACCGCCGGGATCGACTGGGGGTTCATGCTCAGCTCTTGGATTCCGAGTCCCAGCAGGATCGGGATGTGGAGGGGCTGGGAGGCCATCTCCCCGCATAAGGCCAGCCGGACTCCCTGGGCCCTGGCGATGTCGGAGACCTGCTTGACCATCCGGATAATGGCCGGGTGGAGCGGGTCGAAGAGGTGGGCCACATGACGATTCTGGCGGTCGATGGCCATGGAATACTGGATCAGGTCGTTGGTGCCGATGCTGAAAAAGTCGACCTCCCGGGCCATGACGTCGGCCATGATTACCACCGATGGGACCTCGACCATGATGCCGATCTCGACCGACGGGTTGAAGACGGCCCCTTCGGCGTCAAGGGCGTCGATCACCTCGGCCAGGATCTTCCGGACGGCGATGATCTCTTCGAAGCTGGAGATCATGGGGAAGAGAATCCGGACGTTGCCGTAAGCGGCGGCTCGGAGAATGGCCCGGAGCTGAGGCTTGAAGATCTCCGGCTTTTGAAGACAATATCGGATGGCGCGCAGCCCCAGAGCGGGGTTGGGCTCGTCTCCGTTGGCCGTCTGGGCCAGGGCCTTATCGCCGTTGATGTCGAGGGTCCGGATCACCACCGGATGGGGGGCCATCACTTCCACCACATCCCGGTACTTGTCGAACAGCTCCGCCTCCGAGGGAAACCCGGGCCGGCTCAGGTACTGAAATTCCGTCCGGTAAAGGCCGATACCGTCGCCCCCGAAGTCCCGGACCGAAACCACCTCTTCGGGCAGTTCGATGTTGCCCATCACTTCGATGTGGATGTTGTCGAGGGTTCGGGCCGGGGAGTCCGCGTCCCGGGTTATCAGGGCGATTTGGTACTCGTGCCTGGCCCGGCGCCCCTCGTAATCCAGGAGCGTCCGCTCCTCGGGATGGATGATCAGGGTACCGGCGGAACCGTCCACGATGACGATGTCCTCATTGCGGATGGCGGCCGTGGCGTGTTCCAGGCCGAGGACGGCGGGGATCTGGAGCGTCCGGGCGATGATGCCGGTGTGGGAGGCCATCCCGCCGTGATCGGTGACAAACCCCTTGACCCGTTCGAGCTGGATCTGGCTGGTGTCGGCCGGGGAGAGGTCCGAGGCCACCAGGATCACCCGCTTGTCGATATCCCGGATCTTGACATCATTGCCTCCGAACAGGTTCCGCATGATCCGGTCGGCCACGTGAGCGATATCGCTCCCACGCTCCCGGAAATAGGGGTCTTCCATGTTCTTGAAGATCTTCTGGAGCTGGGAACCCACCTTTTTCAACGCCCACTCGGCGTTGACCCGCTCGTGCCGGATGATTTCGATGGTCCGGCCGTAGAGGGCCTTGTCCTTCAGCAGGACCTTATGGGTTTCCAGAATGCCTGTATGTTCCCGAAGCTCTTCGGGGGTGTCCTGGATGATGTTTTGAAGCTCTTCGCCGGCCTTTTTGACGGCGATTTTAAATCGATTGATCTCGGCTTCCAGTTCGGCTTCATCGATGTCATATTTTTTAACGACATTGACGCCCCCCTTGTCCACCAGGTAGGCTTTGCCGATGCAGATGCCCGGGGATGCCCCGATGCCTTTTAAAGTCGTCTCAGACGGGTTGCTTGGCTCCGACATACTCTTATTCTTCCCCAAATCCGCTTTCCACCAGCGTGACGATTTGCTGAAATACCTCGCGGTCCGCCCGGTCGGCGGCTTCCACCGTGATGACGGCGTGCCGGCCGCAGGCAAGGCTGAGGACGTCGATGATACTTTTGGCGTCGGCCCGCTCGCCGTTCCGAATGATCCAGATTTTTGACCGGGCCGCCCGGGCGATCAGGGCGATCTGGGCCGCCGATCGGGCATGAAGCCCCAGCTTGTTGCGTATGGTCAGATCCCGGCTGAGCGTTCCGCCGTCGGTCATCTCCATTGATCCGCCGCGAGGGTTGTTCCAGTGTCTGGGTTTCCAAGGCCGGCCGCCGCCCGGCGGGCGGCATTTCCCACCCCTTCGACCGGTCGGGACCGGTTTGCTTGGGACGCCGGAGACGGCGCTGTTTGGGGTACTGTTCAGCCGAGCCTAAAATCCCTTTTTATATCATCGGGTCCATCGGCGTGTCAATCTGAAATCGTTGACAGATCCCATCCCGTCTGGTATAAAACGATTTATCTTCGGCAGCGGCGCGCTTGGCTTCGAGGTGCGCCCGCCGGCCAACCCTTGCATGGAGCCAGACAGCGGGTGGAAAGACAGTTTATCGTCGACGCTATCCAGGAAGGCGAGGCCTGGCGCCTCTTCCGGATCATGGGCGAGTTTGTGGAAGGGGTGGAGACCTTGAGCGATGTCGGTCCCGCCGTGAGCATCTTCGGCTCCGCTCGGGTGCCGCCCGGAGATCCCCTTTACCAGCAGGCCGAGCGCCTTGCGGCCGTATTCGCTGAAAACGGCTTCGCGGTGCTCACCGGCGGCGGCGGGGGCATCATGGAAGCCGCCAACAAGGGGGCGGCCGCGGCCGGGGGTAAATCGGTGGGGCTCAACATCGTTTTGCCTTTTGAGCAGAAGCCCAACCCGTATGCCAATATCTCCATCGAGTTCAAGTATTTCTTCGTCCGGAAGGTGATGCTGGTCAAGTACGCCATGGCCTACATCATCATGCCGGGAGGCTTTGGAACCCTGGATGAGCTCTTCGAGGCCGTCACCCTTATTCAGACCCACCGGATCCGCCCCTTTCCCCTGATTTTGGTGGGATCGGACTATTGGGGCGGCCTGATCGGCTGGATTCGGGAACGGCTGTTATCCGACCGGCGGATTTCCGCCGATGACCTGGATATCTTGCGGGTGATCGATGACCCCGAGGAGATCATCCGGGCCGTCAGGAAGGTGGTCATCGTTTAGGTTTGGCGGCCGATCGTTACCCGTGAACCCCGCGATTGATATCCGGGACCGGACCCGGGACCTGCTGGCTCTGTTGAGCGGAGCGGCGGTCACCGCCGCATTTCCCGACGTGGATGCGGCATGGCTGGCGTGGATCGCTCTGGTCCCGCTCCTGGTGGCTCTGTCCGGCGTGGGCCCGAAAAGGGCCTTTCGGCTGGGGTTCCTGGCGGGCCTATCCCATTTTCTGACCCTGACCTACTGGCTGGTTCACACCATGGGGACCTACGGTGGGCTGCCGGTCTTCGTGAGCCTGCCTCTCCTGGGGCTTCTGGCGGCCTATCTGGCGCTCTATCCGGCGGCGTGCGCGTTCGGGCTGGCCCGCTGGGCCCCGTCGCCGGTTGCCTCGGCCGCGCTGTTGCCCCCGCTCTGGGTTGCCCTCGAGTATCTCCGGGCCACGCTGCTCACCGGGTTTCCGTGGGAGCTCCTCGGCTACACCCAGTATTCCCGGCCCACCCTGATCCAGATCGCCGACCTGACCGGGCCGTATGGCGTCTCTGCTTTGGTGGCCGCCGGCAACGGAGCCGCGTTTCTGGTTGTGGTCTGGGCGTTTGGCCGACGTCGGGCGGTTCCGGCCGTGAGCGGTCGGGCGGCCGCGCTGGCCGTCGTTATCGGGGTCGGCTTGGTGGCGGTTGCCCTCGGCTACGGCCGGCTTCGGCTCCAGTGGACCGACGCCCGGATCGCCGGCGCCCCGACTCTCAGGACCGCGGTGGTTCAGGGGAATATCGATCAGAAGATCAAATGGGACCCGGCCTTCCGGGATGCCACCGTGGAAAAGTATCTCCGCCTGAGCCGGTCTGCTCCGGGGGGGGCGGAGCTGGTGGTCTGGCCGGAGACGGCGACGCCTTTTTACTTCGGTCACGACTATGAGCTGACCCGGGTGGTAAAGGATGGGGTTCGCCGGACCGGTGCCTGGCTTCTCACCGGGAGCCCCGCCTTCGAGCGGGCCGGAGAGACGTTGCGGTTTCACAACAGCGCCTATCTCCTGGCGCCCACCGGCAAGCGGAAGGGCCGTTATGACAAGGTTCATCTGGTGCCCTATGGCGAATACGTCCCGCTGAAGCGTTTTTTTCCCTTTATCGGCAAGATCGTCGAGCATGTGGGCGACTTCAAGCCGGGGACCCGGGGCGAGACGTTGAAGACCGACCGGGGCCGGATCGGGGTGCTGATCTGCTACGAGATCATCTTTCCGGAGCTGGCCCGGGCCGCGGCCCGGAAAGGGGCGGCCCTGTTGACGAACCTGACCAACGACGCCTGGTACGGCCGGACCAGCGCGCCGCGGCAGCATTTTTCCATGGCCGTCTTCCGGGCGGTTGAAACCAAACGGGCTTTGGCCCGGGCCGCCAACACCGGGATCAGCGGTTTTATCGACCCGGCCGGTCGAGTGGTGGCCACGACGCCCCTGTTCGTCTCCGCCGTTCGGACGGCCGAGCTTCCGCTGCTCACGGCCCGGACCGTTTACACCCGGTTCGGCGATCTTTTCGCCGTCGGCTGCCTGACCGGCGTTGCCGGGTTGGCCATAGCGCGGGAGATCGCCCGACGTCGGCAAAACAAACGGCCATCTGAAACCTGAACCAACCTTTATGTAGGAGGCAATCATGGACACGGACATCAAAGCGACCGTCGCGGATCTTTACACCAAGCTCGATCATCTCCGGAGCTATCTTTGACATACCCGGCAGACGCGAGCGGCTGGCGGAGATCGAAAATCGGTCCACCAAGACGGACTTCTGGGATGATCCCGACGCCGCTAAAGACCTGTTAAAGGAGCAGTCCCGGCTGTCCGGCCAGGTGGAGCGGTATGAGGCGATCCGGAAATCTCTGGAAGACGCCGAGGTCCTCCATGACCTCGCGGTCGAGGAAGATGACGCGGAGACTCTGGACGAGGCGGACCGGCAGGTGGCCGGGGTCTCCCGAAAGGTCGATGCCCTCACCCTGGAAACCATGCTCGACGGGCCCGACGACTTCCGGAACGCCATTGTCTCCATCAACGCCGGGGCCGGAGGCACCGAAGCTCAGGACTGGGCCGAGATGCTCTTCCGGATGTACGCCCGCTGGGTGGAGCGCCGGGGGTACGATACGGAGATCATCGACCTTCAGCCCGGCGACGAGGCCGGGATCAAGAGCGTGACCTTTACCGCCGAGGGGGACAACGCCTACGGCTACCTGAAGACTGAAAACGGGGTCCACCGCCTGGTCCGGATCTCGCCGTTCAACGCCTCGGGCAAGCGGCACACCTCGTTTGCCTCGGTGTTCGTTTACCCTGAGCTGGACAACGAAATCTCCGTGGATGTCGATGACAAGGACCTTCGGATCGACGTTTTCCGGGCATCCGGAGCCGGGGGGCAGCACGTCAACAAGACTTCGAGCGCGGTCCGGATCACCCATTTGCCCACCGGGATCGTGGTCCAGTGCCAGCAGGAAAAGTCCCAGCACCGGAACAAGGATCTGGCCATGAAGGTCCTCAAATCCCGCCTCTACCAGATGGAGCAGAAGAAGCAGGATGAGAAGATGCAGGAGCTCCACGAGGGCAAGGACGACATCGCCTGGGGGAGCCAGATCCGTTCCTATGTGCTCCAGCCCTACCAGATGATCAAGGACCACCGGATCAACCTCGATATCGGCAACGTCAACGACGTCCTCGACGGGGCCATCGACCCCTTCATCGAGGGAGTCCTCATGTCCCGGAAAGGCGGATGAGCGCGGGACCCGTTGACCCCGAGGCCATCATCGACCGGTTCTACCCGCCCGGTGACCCGGCCCGGGAGATCTTCCGGGAGCACGCCTTTCGGGTGACCGACCTCGCTCTGGAGATTGCCGGCCGGGCCGGAATCCCGGACATCGACCGGACCTTTATCGCCGAGGCGGCCCCACTTCACGACATCGGAGTTCGGGAGACCTTCGCTCCGGCCATCGGCTGCCGGGGCCGCCACCCTTATATCCGGCACGGGATCATCGGCCGGGAAATGCTCGAAGCGGCCGGCCTGGACCGCCACGCCCGGGTCTGCGAATGCCATCTGGGCGCGGGTCTGACCGTTGCCGAGATCGTCCGTCAGGGGCTCCCGCTTCCCCGCCGGGAGATGCTCCCGGTCTCCGTCGAGGAGATAATCATCGCTTATGCCGACAAGTTTCATTCCAAGTCGGGGGGCGGCCGGTACCGGAAGATTCCCGAGGTCCGGGCCCGGCTGCTGGCCCACGGCCCCGACCAGGCGGCCCGGTTCGATGTTTGGGTGGACCGGTTCGGGCCGCCTCAATTTTCGGGATTGATGCCATAATTAAAATCTGATATTCTGTCCTCCTTTTCCGGACTTGCCGCCGACGGCCGGAAAAAGGCGGGCGGGGATACCGCCGGCGGCCCAACACACGGGAGGAATATCATGTTTAAAATCGTCCATCGCGAGGAGATGTCCGAGGGCACGGTCATCCTGAATGAGATTGAGGCCCCGCGCATCGCCGAAAAAGCCAAGCCCGGCCAGTTCGTGATCATGAAGGCCAACGAGACCGGTGAGCGGATTCCTCTGACCATGGCCAACTCCGACCCCGGCAAGGGGACCATCACGGTGATCTACATGGTGGTGGGGAAAACCACGGCCCTTTTCAAGACGCTCCAGGTTGGCGACGCCTACCAGGACATCATCGGCCCCCTGGGCAAGCCCACGCATCTGGAAAATCTGGGCACGGTGGCCTGCGTGGGGGGCGGGACCGGGATCGCCGTTCTTCACCCCATCACCCGGGGCTTAAAGGAAGTCGGCAACCGGGTTATCACCATCCTCGGGGCCCGGACAAAGGATCTGTTGATTCTCGAGGACCGGATGGCGGCCGTTTCCGACGAGCTCCACGTGACCACCGATGACGGTTCCTACGGCCGCAAAGGCCTGGTCACCGACGCCCTTCGGGATGTCCTGGATGCCGAGGATATCAAGCAGGTGGTGGCCATCGGCCCGGTGCCCATGATGAAGTTCGTATCGAAGCTTACCGCCGAATACGGGATACCCACCCTGGTCAGCCTCAACCCGATCATGGTGGATGGGACCGGGATGTGCGGCGGCTGCCGGGTTTCGGTGGGGGGTGAGTCCCGCTTCGCCTGTGTTGACGGCCCCGAGTTTGACGGCCACCAGGTTGACTATGATGAGCTGAGCAAGCGGCTCCAGGCCTATCTTGAGGATGAGAAGGAATGCTACGACGAGTTCTGTCGCCTCGAGGAGGCCTAAGCTCGCCGGGATGATCAGACGGAGGAAATCATGGCGGAGAAATCGAAGAAAAAGGATATTCCCAGAAACCCCATGCCGGAGCAGGCGGCCGAGGTCCGTCGCCGGAATTTCGACGAGGTTCCCCTCGGTTATACCCCGGAAGTCGCCCGGCTGGAGGCCGAACGGTGCCTCCAGTGCAAAAAGCCATCCTGCGTGGCGGGCTGTCCGGTGGAAGTGGACATCCCCGGGTTTATCAAGCTGATCCGGGACGGGGATTATACCGGCGCGATCCGGAACCTCTGGTCCAAAAACAGTCTCCCGGCGGTCTGCGGCCGGGTTTGCCCACAGGAGATTCAGTGCGAGGGAAGCTGCATCCTGGCCAAGAAGGGGACGGCGGTGGCCATCGGCAACCTGGAGCGGTTTGCGGCGGACTATGAGCGGGGGTACGGCACCGGGGCTTTGCCGCCCAGGGCCGAGCCCACCGGAAAGAAGGTGGCGGTGGTGGGATCAGGGCCGTCAGGGCTCACCGTGGCCGGTGACCTCATCGTCAAGGGCCACGACGTCACCGTCCTCGAAGCATTCCACAAGCCCGGCGGGGTCCTGGTTTACGGGATCCCCGAGTTCCGGCTCCCCAAGGAAATCGTGGCCCAGGAGGTCCATTTCCTCGAGCGTCTCGGCGTCAAGGTCGAATGCAATCAGGTGGTCGGCCGGACTGTTTCGCTCGACGAGCTCTTCGAGGACGGCTACGACGCCGTTTACATCGGCGTGGGGGCCGGGCTGCCCCGGTTCATGAACATCCCCGGCGAAAACCTCATCGGGATTCTGTCGGCCAACGAGTATCTGACCCGGGCCAACCTGATGAAGGCCTATCGCTTCCCCGAGTACGACACTCCGATTCCCAAAGGCAAGGACGTGGTGGTCCTCGGGGCCGGCAACGTCGCCATGGATTCAGCCCGCACGGCCATGCGGCTGGGGGCCGACCGGGTCCGGATCGTCTATCGCCGGTCCCGGGACGAGATGCCGGCCCGGGCCGCGGAGATCCATCACGCCGAGGAGGAGGGGATCGAGATGTTTCTTTTGACCAACCCGGTCCGCTACATCGGCAACGACAAGGGGCGGCTCACCGGCATGGAGTGCATCCAGATGACCCTGGGCGAGCCGGACGACTCCGGGCGGCGCCGGCCGGTGGCCAAGGAAGGCTCCGAATTCCAGATGGACTGCGATCTGGTTATCGTCGCGGTGGGCTCCGGAGCCAACCCGCTGTTGACCAGCAGCACCGAAGACATGCAGCTCAATCAATGGGGCTATATCCAGGCCGACCCGGAAACCGGTAAGACCACCAAACGCGGGGTCTGGGCCGGCGGCGACATCGTCACCGGCGCGGCCACCGTCATCCTGGCCATGGGCGCCGGCCGGAA
>CAZWGY010000131.1:0-10962 GCA_964633575.1 uncultured Desulfobacteraceae bacterium | reverse complement strand
TAAGTGCCGATTTCCAGGGTGCGCATCTTTGAGAAGACCTCCGAGGTTTTGTTTGAGAAGACCTCCGAGGTTTTGGAAACCTCGGAGGTCTCATTGGAAACCTCGGAGGTCTCATTGCTGGAAACCTCGGAGGTCTCATTGGAAACAGCAGAAAGCCGTCCTGGAGGTTTTGGCCCGTCCCGGCCCAAATCGATCCCCAGGCGACCCCGGATCAGATCGCACCAAAGCCGGCGGTTCCCGCCGTCCAGGGGCGGCGGATCAGCCGGGCTCGGCGCGGACATGGCTCTATTCACCGCCAAAAGCGTTCATCCGGTGGGAGGTCAAAAGCTTTCGGACGTCGATGATGTGGAGCGTCGTCGATCCGTCGGCGTCGCGTTCGGTTATCACTCCCTGAAGGAAATCGATCAGCCGGTATTCCGGGTCCCCCTTTCGGTAGGGAGAGGCCTGAACGGCCGACTCGACATCCCGGATGGTCAGGATTCCGGCGATCCCGCCCACCATCAGACCGACCTTCATCTCATCGTGGCGGACCAGGAGAAGCATCCGCCGGCCCGGGCCTCCGGGCGCCGGGGGCAGCCCGAAAAATGCCGCGAGGTCCACCACCGAAACGATCTCCCCCCGAACGTTGCTCACCCCCATCACCCACGCGGGGAGGTTGGGGAGGGGAGTGACCGCCGGGAGGTGGCCGATCTCGACGGTCCGGTCCAGAGGCACGGCCATCCGGTGACCGGCCAGGTGGAACCGGATGAACTGCTCGACCCCGTAGGGCGGCCCTTCGTCAGGGGTTGTCGGGGGATGGGCCATCCCGGGAAGAGAGCCGGTTTCCCCGTCGATCCGGTCGATGAGGTCCGTCAGCGGGATCGGGTCTGGCCCCGGCGGGGTCCCTTCCAGCCGGGATGTTGTGTGATCGGCCATCTTCGCCCCCTTTAGAGCACGCCCTTGACCGCGTCGATCAATTGGGCGTCGGTGAACGGCTTGGTCAGGTAGGCGTCGGCACCCTGTTTTTTTCCCCAGAACCGGTCGCTTTCCTGGGTCTTGCTGGTGAGGATAACCACCTTGATGTGCCCCAGCTCCGGGGAGCTTTTGATCTGGCGGCAGACTTGGAATCCGTTGATCTTCGGCATCACCACGTCGAGAACGATCACCGCCGGCCGCTCCGACTGGGCCTTTTCCACCGCATCCTCGCCATCCACGGCCGTCATCACTTCGTAGCCCGCCTCGATGAGCGGCTCGCTGGCCAGCCTCAGATGCGTGGGGCTGTCGTCCACCACCAGGACTTTCGCCTTGGACATGATCGATCCTCCCGTGCGGGGCCCGCCGTCCCCGCCGTCTGTCAGATATGTTTCTCGATGGTCGCGACCAGCATTTTCGGGTCGAAGGGTTTGGTCAGGTAGGCCGTCGATCCGGCCAGCCGCCCCTTCCACTTGCTGATCATACCGTCCTTGCTGGTCAGCATGATGACGGGAATATGCTTGAACAGCGCGTTCTTCTTGATGATCTCCAGTATTTTGTAACCATCCATTTTCGGCAGGATGATGTCGAGCAGGATGAGGTCGGGCTGGCCCTCGTTGAGCTTGCTCAGGGCTTCCAGCCCGTCCCTGGCCTCGATGATCTCGTAGCCCTTCTGGCCCAGGGTGATGGAGATGACCTTTCGGGTGGTGGGGCTGTCCTCGACCACCAGGATGCGCTTTTTGTCCGATGCCGCTTCGGCCGGGTCTTCCGTCGGCCCGCCGTCGGGGAGCGGCCAGTCTTCGGCCGGATCGCCGGCCAGGTTTCGGGATGCCAGATGGCGCAACAGAATCCGGAGCTGATCCGACAGGACTTTCCGGTCCGGAGCCAGTTTGACCGTCTTGTGAAAAACGGTCAGGGCCTCTTCCCAGTGGCCGAGGTTGAGGTGGGCCAGGCTCAGGTAGTAATAGGCGTTCAGGTTCTTCTCCCGGCCGATCACCCGGGTATATCGCTCCACCGCTCCTTCGAGGGCCGGCTTGTCCGGACTCCGCCGGTCCTTGAAAAACCGGTCGTCGATGACCAGATGGCCCCGGCAGCAGGGGCACCCCACCGACTGAGCCTCGATGGGAGCCCAGCAGAAGGGGCAGCGGCGCAGGGTCCCGCCCTGGATATGAGCCTTGGCGGTCTGGAGCTGTTCCCAGGCGGCGATCACCTCGGGGTCCTTCGGAGCCAGCTTCCGGGCGTTGGCCAGGGAGCTTTCGATGGACTTGGGGGTGATGATGATCCGGGAGTACCAGAGCCATGCCCGGGCGTTCCGGGGCCGTCGCTTGAGCAGCCCGGCCAGGCGCCGGTGAGCCTCCTTGAAATGGTGCCCCTCGGCCAGCCGGACCGCTTCGCTCAAAGGCGCCTCGGGGTCGGCCACGGGGCCGCATTCGTCCTTCTGCTTGGATGCGGCCAGGAGCAGGTGCATCAGGGACGACCGGATGGCCGTCTGCTGCTTCCGGATGCCCTGCATTTCGATCTCGGCGTCGTCCCAGCAGAGGATCTCGATGGCGGCCGCCTCACCCCGGGCCGATTCCGTGTCCGCGTCGATGAGCGTGCCGTTGTTGATGTGGAGATAGCCGACCCGGCCCCGGGAGCTGATCCGAAGGGTCACCGTCTTCTGCTCCACCTCCACCGCCTGGAGAAAGTTGGCCAGGGTGAAGCCGTGGATAAAGCCTTTGGATCGGGCGTCGAGAGCCTCGGCGATCTTCTCCCGGAGATCGCTGATCTCGAAAGGCTTTTCGATGTAGTGGAAGACGCCTTTCCGCTTGAGCTGACGGGCGATCTCCGCGGAACCGAAACCGGTCATGACAATGATCGGGACGCCCCGGTGGTGGCGGGTCATCTGGGAGATCAGCTCGTAGCCGTCCATCACCGGCATTTTCAGGTCGGTGAGGACCAGGTCGGGGGCCTGGTCGCTGATAATCCGAAGGGCGTCCTTGCCATTCATGGCGGTCTGAATCTCGTAATCCTTCAATGCCTCCCTGGAGAGGCGAAGGATCATCTTGTCGTCATCTACCACCAGAATGGTTTTCACTGACAAATCCCGGCTCTCGCTTTCCCGTGAACCATAGCGGCCCCGAGTGGGTTTGGGGGCTGACGCGGCCAATTGGACGGCCGCCATCGGGCGCTCTCTAAAGCACCCGGCCGGCTCAACCCCCCTTCGGATGGTCCGTATTTCGTATGGATCTATATAAATTTTAACGGTTCGAGTCAAGAAAAGAGATAGGCGGGGTCGAGAGACGGTGGGGATTTGGAGAGATGGCGCGTCGGATGAGGGTATCAGGCTCCGCCGGGAAAGGCCCGGATCTCCCGGACCAGGGCCGCCGCGTGGGCCTCCGCGTGGGCCCGGATGAGGGCCGCCTCCGGGCACCCGGCGGCATAGTGAGCCTCGGTCACCGCCTCGCCGACCTCGGCCAGGTCGGCGGGGTCACACCCGGCCAGTACCGACCGGAAGGCCCTCGGGAGCTCGAAGAGCGTATCGCGTTGGGCCAGCCCGGCAAAGACCCCGGCCAGGGTAGCCCCCACGGCCGTATCCGGACCCCAGACCAGATCCCCCACCCCGTCGAGCCGGTCGATCCGGGTTTGAAGGGCGGTCTGGACCAGGAAGATCAGGAGGGCCTGAAGGATCGCGGCGGGATCAGCCGGCTCCCCGGCGGACAGGGGGCGGTACCCCCGGACCGTGATCAGCCGGAGAGAGGGCTTTCCCCCCTCGTAGCGGATCACGAAGTCCCCGGCCTCGTGGTGCCAGGGGCCGACGGCCTCGAAGGTGAAGGGATCATAGAGGGTGGCGAGAATAAAGGCTTCCGACGCATAGACGGCCGGGACGGCATCCGGAGGCAGAGCGACCCGGCCGGCGGGGCTCCAGATCAACAGCCGGCGGTCCGCTTCCGGCCCGGACCAGTGGAGTTCGGAAAATCCGGTAAACCAGTGGGTCAGAAAAACGGGCATTCCGTTTCCGGTACCGGCCGCATGAACCTCGGGAATCATCCGCCGGTTCTCCCCGGCGCTCAGCCGCCGGAGCAGGGCCACCTCCCGGTCGGCCGCGGCCCGGCCGGCATCGGATACCGCCAGATTGGCGCAGGAATCGACCCGCTCCCCGGCATCGGTATGAACGGTTACCCGAACGGGATGGTAAAAGGCGCCGTGCTTTTCCAGGCTCAGCGCCACGTCGGCCACCGCGGCGGCCGTCACCGGATGGCCCAGCTCAGCGGCCAGAGCCGCCCGGACCGGCCCGAGATCATCGGCGCTCAGAAAGGCTTCGACCGCGCTCAGGGCCTCGCCGACGGTGACCGTCCCCCCGCCGCCCCGCCGGTCGGCGGGCAGAGGGCGGTTCCAGTCGAGGTCCCCCGGCCGGACCGGGACCCCGTAGCGGGATGTGGTGAACCGGGCCATGGTACGCGGCGCCTACCGGAGCGCCTGGATCTCCCGTTCGATCTCCGGGGCCACCGCGTACCCCAGGGACTTGGCCTGGTCGAAGTGCTCCACGGCCAGGTCGGCGTCCCCCCGCTCCAGATAGGCGATGGCCAGGTTGTTGTGAGCCACGGCGAAGTCGGGCTGAAGCTCGATGGCCTTTTTGTTGGCCTCGATGCTCTCGTCCACCAGACCGCTCATCAGGTAGGCGTTGGCCAGAGTGGCAAATGCCTGGACAAACCGGGGGTTGTATTGAATCGCCTTTTTCAGGGCCCGGATGGCCTCCTCGGCATCCCCCCGCTGGAGATGGACAAAGCCGATGTTGCCGAATCCTTCGGCAAACCCGGCCCGGCACTGGGTAGCCCGCTTGTTGAAGTCGAGACAGGCGTCCAGGTCACCCCGCTGGAGGGCGATGCCCCCGAGCTGGACGTAAGCCTCGGCCAGAGTCGGGCTGCAATCGATGGCCTTGTGGAATTCCTGCTCGGCCTCGCCGAACTTCCGCTGGCCCAAAAGGCCCACCGCCAGGTTGTAGTGGGAGTTGCCGCAGTCCGGATTGGACGCCACCGCGGCCCGGTACTTGGCGATATATTCGTCCACGTTTTTGGGAATATCCGCCGGATTCTGAAGATCATTGGCCTGGGTCATGTAAAATAGCCCCCTGATTGGTGAATTTTGACGTTGAAAACCATTACGGAAAACGGTATGAATACAAATCATCACGCCGCATTGGGGCGGCATCGGGCGCCGGCTGGACGGTCCGGTACGCCGGGAAGTCGGAAAATAGTGTCGGCACCGGGAAAATGCAAGGTCAATTCCGTAAGCGACAAAAGGGGGACGTATGCTCCAAGGTTGTTTTACCGCGCTGGTGACGCCGTTTACGGCGGATGCCGTGGACTATGACGGACTCACGCGGCTGGTGGAGTTTCAGGTGACCAACGGAGTCACCGGCATCCTGGCCGTGGGAACCACCGGGGAAAGCCCCGCGCTCTCCTGGGATGAACACAACGCCGTGATCGAGCACATCGCCCGTCGGGTCAAGGGCCGCTGCAAATGTATCGCCGGCACCGGCAGCAATAACACCGCCGAGGCTCTTGCCGCCACCCGTCACGCGGCCGAAGACGGGGTGGACGCCGTGCTGCTGGTGGACCCCTATTATAACGGTCCATCCTCTCTCGAGATCCGCCGGGAATACGTCGGGCCGGTGGCCGCCGCCTTTCCCGACATGCCCATTATCCCCTATGTGATCCCCGGCCGGACCGGAACCCAGCTCCTCCCCGAGGACCTCGGGCTCCTGAGCCGGGACTACCCGAACCTCCGGACCGTCAAGGAAGCCACCGCCGACCTCGAAAACATGAAACGGACCCGGACCTGCTGCGGACCCGACTTCAGCATCCTCTCGGGCGACGACGGGATGACCTTTTCGATGATGACCGACCCGGCCATTGCCGGCGGCGGGGTGATCTCCGTGGCCTCCAACGTCATCCCGGGCGCGGTGAGCCGGATGGTGTCGTTGCTCCGCGAGGGCAAGACCGACGAAGCCGGGGCGCTCAACCGGACCCTGGCCCCCCTCTTCGGCCTGGTGGCGGTGAAGACCACCGAAACCTCGCCCCTCGGCGAAGTCACCTTCAAGGCCCGGAACCCCCTGCCCATCAAAACCCTCATGTCGGTTCTGGGGATGCCGGTGGGCCCCTGCCGCCGGCCCCTGGGCCGGATGACCCAGAAAGCCCTCGACGTTGTTCTCGAAGCCGGCCGGAGCGTCTTTCAGGCCGCTCCCGAAGTCTTCGCTCCCATCGAGTCCTTTTTCGGGGTGGACGTCGAAGCCCGGCTCAACATGCCGACCAGTTGGGAGGGCCTCGCCTACGGCGACTACTAATTCCGACGACCCGCGAGGCGGCCCTGAGCCTCGCGGGTCGGATTGTGATTTTAGATTGCTGATTTCAGATTTTTGATCGTGGATTGACCGGTTTTACCCGCGTCGGAGCCGCCCCGCATCACCTATCACCCTTATTCCTTCTCGACCTTGCTCCCGTCGGCATGGACCCCGTGAAACCGCTGGAGCCGGGTTTCGTCGAAAAGCACGCCCTTGAGCCAACGGAGCCCGAATTTGAGCAGCTCGATCTCGTCTTCCCGGATCTTTTCCACCGTCTCGGAGTCCACCTCCACCCGTTGCAGAAACGAGCTGTTGAAGACGAAATCCCGGAACCGGTCGATATTGTAGCTTACCAGGAAAAACATCCGCTTGCTTTCCTCGGTGAGGCGGACGTTCGGGGGAAAGGACCGCTTCCGGACCACCAGGTCGGTCCACTCGGCGTTGATCTCGTCGTGGATGTCCACCCCCTGGTCCCCCCGCCACTCGGTGACGGTCCACTCCCGAGGCTCCTCGAACCCCTTGCAATGGGGCTCGTTGACGAAAAAGTAAAACCCCGCGCTGTCGTCGGCCCCCTCTTTGTAATTGAGGGCGGCCACCCCCACCGGATAGTAGCGGCAGGTGGTGGGCCGGTCCGAGTAGATGATGCACCCATCCTCGTCGCGGACAAACGGGCAGGACTGACGGTCGTCGTCCAGGAGCTTCAGGGTCACCACCGGCAGGTCGGTCTTTTCCAGCAATTCCGGCTTGGTATAGATGGCGAGGAATTCGTCCGAGGCCAGCTCCAGGCGGTTTTTCATCCGGATGATGTCATACGGGGTCAGGATGATGTTGATCCCCCGACAGCACTGGGTAAAACAGGAAACCCCCTTGTGACATTCAAAGTTAAAGCGGCTGTCCGGCCCGAGGCGGACCGGATCAATCTTGGCCATGGGATTGGTCGTTGACATTGGTTGTCTATCCTTTCTCGGTCATTTCAATGCGGAGCCGTTTTGACCCAAATCCGTGCCGATGTCAACCATTTCTCCGGATACTCGGTCGGTGTGGTCTCCGGATGGGGCTTCGGCCGCCGGCGGGATTTCCGCCGCCCGGAGAAAGTCCCGGACATCGCGCCAGAATCGCGGCCCATCGGTGGGCAGGTCGTTGTGGCCGTCAGGATACCGGATCAGCCGGCCGTCCGGAGCCGCTTCGGCCAGGCGCCGGCCGTGCCGGAAGGGGATGATCCCGTCCCGGCTCCCGTGGATCACCAGAAGCGGGTTTTTGTAATCCCGGACCGCGGCGAGGTTGTCGAAAGGATCGCGGACCAGAAACGGCGGAGCCAGATACCGGATCGCAAAGGACCGGGCGCTGGTAAAGGTCGAAATCAGGATCATCGCCGCCGACGGCCGACGGGTCGCCAGTTGACAGACCGCCCCGCCCCCGAGGGACCGGCCCAGGAGGACCACCCGTCCGGCATCGACATCCGGCCGGGCCGTCGCCCAGTCATGGGCCGCCACGAACGCCGAAGTGATGGCCTCCTGAGACGGGCTCCCCCCGGACCGGCCAAACCCCGGATACTCCACCAGAACCAGCCCCACCCCCATGGCCGGAAGCCCGGCGAATTCAAACGGCCATAAGTCGATAAACTCCCCGTTGCCATGAGCGCAGATGGCCACCGGCGCCGGCCCTGAAACGACATCCGCCGCCGGCGGGACATACCAGACCTCCACCCGCCCGCCGGGAGTGTCCAGAAAGACATCTTCCAGCCCGGCCACGTCCGGCGGCTCCGACAGCGGCGGCGCCATCCCGGCGCCGGGATACATCACCAGTCGTTGAAGGAAAAACAGGGCCCCGCAATAGAGCCCATACACCACCAAAAGGGTGACAGCGGTCTGTAGCATGGATCGAATTCGCGAGCGAGTTATGGGCATGGCGTTTCGGGGGCGTACCCCCCCGCACTTGGAAACCTCGTGGGTCTATTTTAATCTCCCGCATCAGGTCCGCATGGCTTTCAAAACCACACGGGGCTATTATTCCCTATCACAAAACGAGCTTTAGGGGGAGGGGGTTTGGGATTGCCCCGGTTTTGGCGACATCTACGTTTTTCCGACCGCTCCCTGACGGTCGCGGCTCGGAACCGCGCCCGTCAGGAATCTGAGCCGCGACCGTTAGGGAGCGTTAGGCAGCATTGAGAGCCCGTGCCCTCGCCAACGGTTTCGATCCCGATCCCGATCCCGATCCCGATTTCGATTTCGATTTCGATTTCGATTTCGATTTCGATTTCGATCCCGATCCCGATCCCGATTTCGATTTCGATTACCCATCACCTATCACCCATTACCCTTGTCTTCGGGCCGGGAGTGGGGTATGACGAACCCCACGGGCGCGGGAGGCGCCCGTGGGACGGAAACGGTTTCGGCAAACGGAGACCATAATGATCACACTACTCGATTACGGCGCGGGCAACGTTCGGAGCGTCGTCAACGCCCTGGAGCGACTCGGAGAAACCGTCCGGCCCGTCCGGACGGGCGAGGACATCCTCACCGCCGAGCGGCTGGTTTTTCCGGGCGTGGGCGCCTTCGGCAGCATGATGGCGATCTTACGGGAAAAAGGGCTGGTGGGGCCCTTGAGGCAATACCTCCGGGCGGATCGGCCCTTTCTGGGGATCTGCCTGGGACTTCAGGCTCTGTTCGAAGGCAGTGAGGAGGCCCCCGGCATCCCCGGTCTCGGCATCCTCCGGGGGACCGTCCGGCGGTTCGTCGTCGATCTGGCCGTCCCCCACATCGGCTGGAACGGCCTGTCGGCCCGGAAGGCATCCCGGATCTTCAACGGCCTTTCCGGCGATGAGAAATTCTATTTCGTCCACTCCTACCACGTTGACCCGGCTGACAACGATGCCGTCCTGACAACCACTGACTACGGATATTCCTTTGCCAGCGCGGTCCAACAGGGGAACCTCATCGCCACCCAGTTCCACCCGGAAAAAAGCGGGGACCCCGGCCTCCGGATTCTCAAAAACTTTTTAAATCCGGATGCCGCCCCGGTTCGGCCGCCCCGATCTCCGGAGATCACCCGCCTGGCCAAGCGGATCATCGCCTGTCTGGACGTCCGGAGCAACGACACCGGCGACCTGGTGGTCACGAAGGGCGATCAGTACGACGTCCGGGAAGACGGCGAGGTCCGGAACCTCGGCAAGCCGGTGGACCTCGCCCGGCGCTACTACGAGGAAGGCGCCGACGAGATCACCTTTCTCAATATCACCGGGTTTCGGGATTTCCCCCTGGCCGACATGCCCATGCTGGAGGTCCTCAGCCGGACCTCCCGGCACGTTTTCGTCCCCCTGACCATCGGCGGCGGCATCCGCGACTTCACCGACCGGACCGGCCGCCACCACACCGCTCTGGATGTGGCCGCCGAATACTTCCGCTCCGGCGCGGACAAGGTCTCCATCGGCAGCGACGCGGTCCGGATCGTCGAAGACTACCTCGCCACCGGCCGGAAGACCGGCACCAGCGCCATCGAAACCATCTCAAGGGTTTACGGAAACCAGGCGGTGGTCATCTCCATCGACCCACGGCGGGTCTATGTCCGAAACCCGGCGGAAACCGACCATCCGGTGGTCGAGACCGCCGAGCCGGGCCCCCGGGGCGAAGGGTTCTGCTGGTTCCAATGCACCGTCAAAGGGGGCCGGGAAGGCCGGAACGTGGACGCCGTGACCCTCGCCCGGGTCTGCGAGGAGCTGGGCGCCGGCGAAATTCTTCTCAACTCAATCGACCGGGACGGCTCCAACCGGGGCTTCGATCTGGAGCTGATCTCCGCCGTCAAGGGCGCCGTGACCATCCCGGTGATCGCCTCATCCGGCGCCGGGTCCCCCGCTCACTTCGCCGACGTTTTCACCCGAACCCAGGCCGAATCCGCCCTGGCCGCCGGGATTTTCCACCGCCGGGAGGTCCCCATTTCCGCCGTCAAATCCCATCTGGCCGATCAGGTTGAGATCCGGCCGCCGGGCCGGGGCGATGCCACGGGCTAATCAACGTCGTCCCCGGCCGGCGCTTCGCCCCTCAAACCAGTCCCCCCACCAGCCGGTAAACCTGGATGAAAAAGAAGTTGGTGGCCAGGAGCACTCCGGCCAATAGCACCAGGAGTCGGCCGAGCCACCGGGCCGACCGGCCCCGCCGAATCCGGGCATCCCGGATTACCCGCATCCCCGGCGGCGGAAATTGGCCAGATCGGAGAACCCGACGGGCCAGGATGAGGAAATACGCCGCCGCCGCAACGGTGACGGCCGCATTGACACCGATCAGATACCGAATCAATTCCCGGATGCCCGCAATGGCGCCATCAATGTCAGTGGCGGCCAGGGCCTTGTAATCCGACAGCTTTCCGGAAAAAAACTGGATCAGCAGGATCCCGGCGGGGATCACGACCGCCAGGGCGATCAGGACCCAGCGCCGTAACGTCGGGTCGGCGGGGACAATCTCGGGATCGGTCATGGGGTCTCCTATAATTGTTTTGTAAAGGCGGATCTATGTGGCCGCACCCAAAAATCGGGCGATGCTCCGAGGGAAAAAACGCCATCCCTGATTGACTCCCGCGACTCTACAGGACAAAGGTTTTCCTGGAAAGACATTCGTGGAATAGCGTGGGGATTTGTCCCCCCGCAAGGCAGCCATTGCTTTGAATTGCCAGCGGGTTACCCGCCCGGCAAAAGG
>CAZWGY010000130.1:0-11018 GCA_964633575.1 uncultured Desulfobacteraceae bacterium | reverse complement strand
ACCCCCCACTTTTCCTCGTCCTCGCCCCGCTTCCGGGCCATGTAGCGCATGACGCCCTCAACGGCCAGAGCGTGTTTGATGAGGCTTTCCGACTGGTTGTAGGTGGTTAACAGCTCGAAGGCTTCCGATCTCGTCGGGACATGACTGGTCATGAAGGGCTCCTTATGAAAGGGGTGAGTGATGAGGACTGAGGGTTGAGGACTGAGGGCTGAAGACTGAGGACTGAGGACTGAGGACTGAGGACTCATCACTCATTGCTCATTACTCATCACTCATCACTCATCACTCATTGCTCATTGCTCATTGCTCATTGCTCATTGGGGGTTATGGTGCTCGGGTCGGGTCGTCGTCTTTGGAGACGAGGGGCTGCTGGCCGGGATCCATCGCCGGGGGAATCGTCCCGGCGGGCGAGGGGGCCGGCGACCGCGGCTGGCCTCTTAAAAACCGGGCAAGGGCGCTGAAGACCCGCTTGATCCCCCGCCAGATCTTCGGCAGAAGCCATAAAGCCATGGCGATAAAGAGGATCAGCAGGACGAAGAAGAGGATCGGGTGATTGAGGGCGACCCAGAGCCCGCCGATAACGGCCAGGTCCTCGCCGATGGACGCGGTCCAGTTGGTGAAGGGTTCCGGCGAGGTGTTGATCACCACCCGGCTGCCGGCCTTGGTGGCATGGGCTCCGGCGGCCACGCCGCCGCCCACGAGGGCCGCCGCCAGGCCGATGGCGCCGTTGATATCGTTGGTGGCTCCGTAAGCCAGCAGGGCTCCGGCCGGAATCCGGATAAAGGTGTGAATCGCGTCCCAGCCGGTGTCCACGCCGGGGATCTTGTCCGCGAAAAACTCCACGGCATACATCAGCCCGGCCGCCCCGATCACCACCGGGCTGGTTAGGATCTGAAGGTCGGGCGGCAGGGTGACCGCCCCCGTCATCCCTGACCAGCCGAGGACCAGTATGGCCGCGTAAAGGTTGATGCCACTGGCCCAGGATGCCCCCAGGGTCAGGCCCAGCGTGTTGACGATGCTGTTGTAATCATCCATGATGGCTCCCCTCGTTTCCGGATTACCGGATCATGCCGCCGCCCGTGTAAACGGGCGCGGCCGATCCGGCCATTGAGGGAATATACACCATTGGGGATGATTTTTCAAAACCTCATGCCGTTGGGCTGATGCGGGATGGTTGGCTGTCTCGGGGATGGGGATGGGCAACCGCATACCGGGGGGCGGTGCCGGTCGGCATCCGACCCCCGGCGATCGGGGCGAAGACGTGGATCAGCCGGCCGCGCCGGCGCCGGTCAGGCGGGTCCCCGTGAAGACGATCCGCGGGCTCCGCTTTTGACGGGAATCCAGATGAGTGGATAACAGCTTGCCGCCAAGGGGATTGACGGCGGTAAGGCCGTCTGTATGGATAAAGATCCGATCCACAGAACCGCCCCGTTTGCGAATGGTGTCCAGCACGGTAAACGCCGACGCCCGGTCCAGCTCCCCCATGAGCTTCAAATGGAGGCTTGCGCTGTTCTGATGCGTGAATATTCTGAAATTATTCGCCATCTGCTATTCCCCCCCTTCATGTCAGGTCCGCGCCGTCCGGGGCTGAGCAAAATGTTTGCCCGGCTGAACACCGTCGGACCAGGTGAACCGGGCCACCTCAGCGGCCACCCGGCGTTGGAGCGTATCCACCGACCCATCCTGAATCACCGTCACCCCGCCGGTTTCCGGCGGAAAGAGACCGTCTCGGAGCGGATCTCCATCGGACATCAGGATCACCGGCACATCGGGTATGCTCATCCTGACGTACCTCAGCACATCGCCGGCATAAGCACCGATCAGGTGTCCGTCCAGGACCACCAGCGCCGGGGGATGCATCCTGAGCATACGCCAAACGGTTTGAAGGTCGCCGGCGGAGACGATCTCATGATAGTCCACTTCCCCCCGGTCAGTCAGTGCCGTCCGGATGTACTTGCCGTCCTCGATAATCAGAATCGTTGCCACGTGATCCATCCTTTCCAGCTCGTCACCGCCCCTTTAAGCAACGGGCCGGCCGCGGTCGCCGGCATTGGAATCATAAGACGCCGCTTTGTTTATCGGTTCTTCGGCCCCGCGGAGGGACGCTTCAAGCCGCTCCTCTGACAATGGTTTCCGGAGAATCTTCGTGACATCGGACTCCGGAAAAGCGACGGCCAGACCTCGGTGGCCGCTCATCAGAATCCGGAGGATGTCGGGACCGCACCGGCTGACCCGCTCCAAAAAGGTCACCCCGTCCATGCCCGGCAAATCGTAATCGCTGATGACCACGTCAAAGGCCCGCCGGCGCACGGCTTCGATGCCTTCCTCGGCGGATGAGCAGACCACCGTCCGCCACCCCCGAAACCGGAGGTAGAGATCCAGTGACCGCCGCACCGTCGAATCGTCGTCAACGATCAGCACGACCTTCGGTGGCACTCTTTCACCCTTTCGATTCCAGAAAGGTGCCGCCGCTATTGGATTCCCCGTTGCCGTTGCCGTTGCCGTTGTGACCGAAAAGGGCCTTTAAGGCTATCCGTCGGGTGAGGTCATCGGCCCGCAGCGTGGATTCCAGGCACCGAATGCCAACCTCCGTCATCATCTCCCAATTGGTTCGACCGATTCTTACGGCGACTTCCGGCAAGACCCGCGCCGACCGGGCATACGCATCCATGTCCGTTGACGTCGCCAGGGTAGTGGCGTACCCGCTCCAGATCCGCATGGCGGACCATAACATAGCGTTCGTCCGTTCGATGGCACCGTGCGTTTCCAGCATGTTGTCGATCTCCTCAGCAGACATTACCAATCAGGAATTCCTCGACCCGTACCTGCATAAAGGATGGAATCCGGTTCAGATGATCAAAGCATGACCGGCAAAGCCGGGTCTGGTTCCGGCAGCAAACGATTTCAGCACGCCGCTCGATACTCCCGCAGAGGTCACAGCTCGCCGTTTCGTCGTTCAATAACGCGCCCCCATTCGGAAAGTCGGACATCAGCTCGGGACTCCATTGATCCCGGCTCACGGTTTCCGTGCGTTGGGCTTTTACCGTCATCATATCACCTCGCTTGATGATTGGGTTAAGGCGAATGGCCATCCGCCGAAAACGAATTCACCATGACTCAAGCAAGGATCTTGCCAAGCTATCCGAAAAAGGGAAAAAGAAGCTAAGACCGCCCATCGAATGGGGAAATGGAGACGTGGAGGGGGGCAGGAAAACAACGCAGCCGGCGGTCTTCGAATGAGGATTTTTCTAAACCGGCCGTAGAAATCTTTCGAAACCGGGGGTCAGGGAATTTCCAGTTTTTTACGTCGGTAGCGAAAGGTGTGGTGGTTGAGATTCAGCAGGCGGGCGGCCGCGCTTTCGTTGCCTTCCGCGATCCGGAGGGCTTCGGTGAAATAATGCCGTTCCATGGCTTCCTGGAGAGCGGGCAAGTCGATGCCTTCGGGGATTAGCGGCGGGTAGCCGGACTCCGGGGGATCGATTGATTCGAAGCCGAGGTCTTCAGGGGTGATCTCCGGCTCCTCGCCCACCAGGACGGCCCGCTCGATCCGGTTTTTCAGCTCCCGGATGTTCCCCGTCCAGGTAAAGCTTTTGAGGGCCTTTTCGGCCTCTTTGGAAATCCCGGTAAACCGCCGGTCGAGCTTTTCACCGCACTCCACCAGAAAGTGCTTGGCCAGGGGGACGATATCGTTTCTCCGCTCGTTGAGGGAGGGGACCTTCACCTTGACCACCTCCAGCCGGAAATAGAGATCCTTTCGGAAGCTCCCTTCCTCGATAAGCCGCCCGATGTCCTTGTTGGTTGCCGACACGACCCGGGTTCGAACGGTGTGCTTCCGGGTTCCGCCGAGTTTGTAGAATTCCCCGGCTTCCAGGAACCGGAGCAGCTTGGCCTGAGCCGGCACCCCCAGGTCGCCCACTTCATCGAGGAACAGGGTTCCCCCGGAGGCCTCCTCGATGAGCCCTTTTTTCCCGCCGGTGTTGGCGCCGCTGAAGGCCCCCCGCTCATAGCCGAAGAGCTCGCTTTCAATGAGGTTTTCGGGGATGGCGGCGCAATTGACCGTCACCAGCGGTCCTCTGAAGTTGGGGCTCCGGTAGTGGATGGCACTGGCGATGAGCTCCTTGCCGGTGCCGGTTTCGCCGAGGATCAAGACCGGGGTGTCCGGACTCCGGGCCACCTTTTCGATGAAGTCCATGACGTGCGCAATGGCGTTGCTCTCGCCGATAAACGGCGGGATGTTCTCGCGGATATACCGGTCCTGGAGCACCCGGATTTCCTTTTTCAGGCGGACCGTCTCCAGGGCTCTGCGAATGGTAATCTCCAGGGAATCCATCTGGAGCGGCTTGATCACATAGTCATACGCCCCGGCTTTCATGGCATCGATAACGGTGCCCACATCCTCGTAGGCGGTGATCATGATCACCGGCAGGTCCGGATGCGCCGTCTTGATCCGGGACAGGGCCTCGATGCCGTTCATGCCGGGCAGGCCGATGTCCAGCAGCACCAGGTCCGGGGGACTTTCCGCCATGGCCGCCAGGGCTTCCTCGGCGGTGGCAAACCCGGCCGTCTGGTAATCCTCGGACAGGGCCATGGATATCCCGTCCCGGATGGTCGGCTCGTCATCGACGACGTGAATGGTAAACGAGATCATGTCCCGGGCTCCGCCTCCCCGATCGGCAGATCGATGATGAACTCAGCCCCGCCGCCGTTCTGGTCCCCCAGCAGGAGACATCCGCCATGGTCCAGGGCGATCCGCTGACTGATGCTCAGCCCGATGCCCGGAGAGTCGGATTTGGTGGTGTAAAAGGGGTCGAAAATTTTGTCCCGCAGGGCCGGGGCCACGCCGGGACCGTTGTCGGCCACTTTGAGATGAATCCGCCCCCCCTCGCTCGACGAGGTAATCCGGATAAGCCGTCGGCCGGCCGTTTTGGCCATGGCCTGAGCCGCATTGGTGATCAGGTTGAGGAGCGCCACCACCAGAAGCTGGGGGTCCGCCCGGCAGCGGGATGCTTCGGGGGATATCTCCTCAACGATCCGCACCCGGGCCTTGCGCAAGGTGACCACCGACAGGTCTATCGCCTCTTTGGCGACCTCCCGGAGATCGACGATCAACTTCCGGGGCGCGCCCGGCTTGGCAAAATCGATCACCCGCCGGATAGTCGCCTCGATTTTGTCGGATGCCGACAGCACCTGATCGATGATGGAGACCGCCCGGTCGGCATCCGGCGAATCCTGAACCAGCCGTCTCAGGGTGTTGAGATAGATGTTGATCCCGGACAGGGGATTCCGGATCTCGTGGGCCATCCCGGCGGCCACCCGGCCCAGTGAAGCCATCTTCTCCTCCATCCGGAGCATCTGCTCAAGTTCCTTGGCCCGGGTGACGTCAACCATGCTGAGCAGGATCGCCTCCCGTCCCCGGTAATTGATGCGGGTGGCCCGGCAGTGGACCCATTTCAGCTTCCCCTCGATGCCGTCAACCGCTTCCGGGCGCGGATGGATCCGAAACTCCTCGTCGATGGATGTCACCTCCCCCGTCTGGAGAGCCCCGTAACATCGGCTGACGTGCTCCCGGTCGTCTTCGTGGACCCGATCAAAAGGGAGCTCCTGGCCACGGGTTCGGAAGTCGCCGAGCAGACGGCACTGTTCGGGGTTTTTGTACTGAACGCGGCCGTCCTGGATAATGGTGATCCCGGTGAGGCAGTTTTCCACCAGGGAGCGGAACCGGGACTCGCTTTCACGCAGCGCCTCGGCGGACCGCTTCCACTCGATGGCCCGGCCGATCCGTTGGGCGACGGTCTTGATCAGGTTCCGCTCTTCGGGCGGAAAAGGATCGTCGTCGTCGGTTGGGGCATGGCGGTAACAGACGGTCAGGTCCCCGGCCACGTTCCCTTCCACGCGGATGGGCTCCACCAGGCAGCTTATACTCATCTCGAACGGGTCGGTCTGAAAGCATCGGTCACCCATCCGAATCCGGGCGCAGGCCCGATCCGGATACCGCAAGGCCGGCGGGAGCAGCCGGACGGCCGGAGCCAGGAGATCATCCAGCGACCGCCCGCCGTACTCCACCACATCAGACAGGCTATAGAGGCATTGCAGCTCCTTGAGCCGCTCGGTCAGCGCGTTGCTGAGGGCTTCGAGGTCCGCCTGTTGCCGGCAGATCCGCCGCTCCGCCCGACAGCGCCGGCTGATGTCGTGGATGATGGAGTAGAGGAGGGTCCGCCCATCCTGGTGGATGGGGCCGGAGAAGACCTCCACGTCCCGGATCTCCCCGGATGCCAGCAGATGGCGGAACCGGAAATAATTCCGCTCCTCGTTCCTCGCCCGGCGCATTTCGGCGAAGACCTCCGCTTCGGTCAGCGTGTTGATCTCGGTGATCCGCATGGCGGTCAACGTCTCCATGGGATAACCGTAGAAGTCGCTGGCGGCGGGGTTGGCGTCGATGATCCAGGCGGTTTCCGGGTCGATGATCAACATCACCGCATGGTGGTTGGCAAAAAGGCTCCGGTAGCGGAGCTCGTTTTCCCGAAGCGCGGCCTCCCGGGCGCGGCTCCGGGAGAGCTCGGCCTCCAGCGTCCGGATTCGGTTTTCAGCCTCCTGAAGCGGCTCGGGTACTGGGTCGGATAGGAAATTTGCCTTCATGCTCGGATTCCGGGGTTGACGTGGATGGGCTCAAAAAGCGTCAGATAACGACCGGAGAATAGCGAATCCAAAAGCGTTTTTCAAGTTGTGATTCTCCGCCGGGATTTTACCCGGGGCTTGATTTTTCCCGCTGAATTTGGCTTACTTGGAATCGGCACGGCGAAACAACTCACTTAAAACAACGAACGGACATGGTGCGGATGAGCGCATATAAGATCGATATGGAGACCAGAGAAACCAACGGGGGCGCGTCCGCCACGGCGAAGGGGGTGCCTCATGATGGCCCCTCACCTGATGACCGGCACCCGGACGCTGTGGCCGAACGGTTCGGGGTGGACGCCGAAACGGCCGACCGAATAATCGCCGAGGCATTGTCCGCGGGCGGAGACTACTGCGACCTGTATTTCGGGAGCAGCCAATCGAGCCAGCTTCAGCTCGAAGACGGCGTGGTAAGCCGGGCGGGGAGCCGGATGGACCGGGGCCTCGGGGTCCGGGTGGTGGCGGCCGAAGCCACCGGATACGCCTTTACCGAGACGCTCACCCCCGAAGCCATGCGGAAGGCGGCCCGGACCGCGGCCCGGATCGCCCGGTCGGCGCCGACCATCCCCCGCCCCCGTCCGATCCCGGTCACCCCGCTCAACGGCGGCATCCCGGACCGGTATCCGGTTGACGCGGAATGGGAGACGGTGGACATGGGGCGGAAGGTCGCCTTTCTGACGGCGGTTCACGACCGGATGCGGACCCGCGACCCCCGGGTGATCCGGGCATCGCTCACGTTTGCCGATGCCACGGCCCACGTCCTGATCGCCACATCCGACGGGGTCTGGGCCGCCGACACCCGGCCGATGGTCCGGGTCGCCGCATCCTGTACGGCCCTGTCCGACGGACGGCGGGAGACCAACGGCTACAATCTGGCGGGACGGCTGGGGGGCGAATTTCTGACCGATGAAACCGCCCACAAGCTGGCCGACACCGCCGTGGACCGGACCGTCGCGCTGTTTTCGGCCATCCGGCCCGAACCGGGGGAGATGCCGGTGGTCCTGGCGCCGGGAGACGCGGGAATTCTCCTTCACGAAGCCATCGGCCACGGCCTTGAAGCCGACTTCAACCGGAAGGGAACATCGGTCTTTGCCGACCGTCTGGGACAGCGGGTGGCCTGTGATGAGGTGAGCATCGTGGACGACGGAACCCTGCCCCACCGCCGGGGCTCGATCAACATCGACGACGAGGGAGTGGTGGCCGAACGAACGGTCCTGGTGGAAAACGGAATCCTCCGGGGATATCTCCACGACCGGATCAGCGCGGCCCATTACGGGGTTCCCCCCACCGGCAACGGCCGGCGGCAGTCCTTCCGCCACGCTCCCCTGCCCCGGATGCGCAATACGTTCATGGCCGCCGGCCCTCATCCGCCGGAGGCGATCATCTCCAGTGTCAAGCGAGGACTTTACGCTCAGACCTTCACCAACGGCCAGGTGACCATCGGGGCCGGGGATTTCACCTTCTACGTCAAGTGGGGCTACCTCATCGAAGACGGCCGGCTCACCCAACCGGTGAAGGACGTCAACGTCATCGGCAACGGCCCGGCGGTCCTCGGCCGGATTGAAATGGTCGGCAACGACCCGAGCCTCTCCGAGGGCGGGTGGACCTGCGGCAAGGCCGGACAGATGGTCCCGGTCTCCCAGGGACTCCCGACGGTGAAAGTCGGATCCATGACGGTGGGCGGCGTGCGGTCCGGTCGCGGAAAGGGGGAATCATGAGCCGGGTTGGCGACGGGGATCTCCACCGGGCGGAGCGGGCCGTGGACCGGGCCATCCGGGCCGGGGCCGACGAGGCGGCGGTTTCGGTGTCCACCGGGCGCCAGCTTCGGATCGAGCACCGTGAGGGGCGGCCCGAAGGGCTTTTCGAATCGGTGCGCCGAACCCTGACGATCCGGGTCTTCCGGGCGGGGCGCTACTCCCGCCACGCCACCTCCGACCTCCGGGAGGAGCAAGTCGAGACATTCATCGACGCGGCGGTGGCGGCCACCCGGTATCTGGCCGAAGACCCCCATCGACGGCTCCCCGATCCCGGGTGGTATCCGGAGGACGACCCGCCCGATTTAGCCCTTCGAGACCCGGAGGCCGAAGATCGGACGGTAGAAGAAAAAATCGCCCGGGCCGCTGAAATCGAAGCGACGGCCCGAGGATCAGAAGGGCCGATCCTCACGGTCTCCGCCCATTACGCCGACCATCTCTCCGACAGCGTCCGGGTCCACAGCAACGGGTTTTCCGGCCGGCTATCGGCCTCGGCCTTTTCCGAGTCCGCCGAAGTGGGCGTCCGGGACGGGGACCGGGGCCGGCCCCAGGGCGGGTTCGGCGCGTCGGTCCGCCGGTACGCGGACCTCCCGGACCCGGAGACCGTGGGGCGGGAAGCGGCCCGCCGGGCCATCGAGCGGATCGGTCAGCAAACAGGCCCATCCGGCCGTTACCCGCTGGTGGTGGAAAACCGGGTCGCCCCGAGATTGCTCGGAACCCTGCTCGGGGCAACGTCCGGCCGAGCCGTTCAGCAGCGGGCCTCCTATCTCGAAGGGATGATCGGGGAGCGGATCGGTTCGCCGGTCCTGACCCTGGAAGACGATCCCCTGCGGATCGGGTGGCTCGGCTCCCGGCCCTTTGACGGCGAAGGCCTGGCGGCCCGGCCCCGGCGGATCATCGACGCCGGGATTCTCCGCCACTACTACCTCAACACCTATTACGCCCGGAAGCTGGGGATGGCGCCCACATCCGGCACCCCTTCCAACCTGATCATCCCGCCGGGCGAGCGGAGCCTCGAAGAAATGGTCCGGGACCTGGGCCGGGGAATTCTGGTGACCGGGTTTCTCGGCGGCAACGTCAACGCCACCACCGGGGATTTTTCCCTGGGAATCATCGGCCACCGGATCGAGGGGGGTGAACGGGCCGGGCCGATCAACGAGATGAACATCGCCGGCAACGCGATCGACCTCTGGCGGTCCCTGGTCGAAACCGGCAATGACCCCTACCCCTATGCCGCGTCCCGAATCCCCAGCCTCCGCTTCTCGGAGGCGGAGCTTTCGGGGAGCTGACCGGCGGCAATTGAAAGGAAGCCCCATGGGACTTAGAGCCTGTCTCATTGTAACGGTGGTTTCTCTGGTCGCCGTGAGCGCGGCCGGAGCGGATGTGATCGTCCTGAAAAACGGCCGGACCATCGAAGCCGAACGGGCCTGGGAAGCCGATGGGCAAATCCGGTATGAGAAATTCGGGGCGGTGGTGGGGGTTCCGGCCGATCAGGTGGTCCGGGTGGAGCGGGGGCCGGTGACCGAGGCCCCAAGCGAGCCGGAACCGGAACCAGCACCAGAACCAGAACCAGAACCGTCATCGCCCGACCCCGACCCGAAACCCGGTATCGTCAAACGGGCCGCGGATGCGGTCCGGTCGGTGACGACACCCCGGTCCGAGCGGGCCGAAACGCCCCGGGCGGGAAAGCCGATGACCATCCAGGCGCTCATCGCCGACCTCGAGCGGGTTCCGCCCCTATATCTTCTGATCGCCTTTCTGTCGCCCCCGCTGATCACCTGGCTCTTTTCGCTCACCCACGGCCAGAACGCGGCCATGCGGTCGCCCCTGAAATACCTCTACTCGGGCCTCGTCTATCTCGTCTGCGTCCCCGGCATCCTGGCCGGGGTCCTGGTCGCCTACTCGGTCTTCTTTATCGGGCAGAACCTGCTGACCGTCAACATTTTCGTCTATTTCCTGCCGATTCTGGCCATGATCGCCACCCTGATCATCATCGGCCGGAAAGTCTCCTGGCACCGGCTCCCCGGAGTCGATCGCCTGTCGGCCCTCATCACCATCCTGATCATCACCTTCGGGGCGACCCTGGCGATCCAGAAGACCCGGATCTGGATCTTCTTCGGCGGGTCGGTCAAGCTGCTCATCCTGATCGCCATCGTCTGTTTCGTTCTGCTCAAGCTGAGCACCCGGAAGCTGGTGGGGCGGCGGTAGTGCTAAGGACTGAGTGATGAGTGCTGAGTGATGCTGGAGACCTCCGAGGTTTTCCAAAAAATTTGGAAAACCTCGGAGGTCTGATGAGGTCTGAGGACTGAGGTAGGTAGTCGAAATCGAAATCGAAATCGGGATCGAAATCGGGATCGAAATCGGGATCGGGATCGAAGAGCACTGAGGACTGAGGTCTGAGGTCTGAGGTCTGAGGACGTTAATAGCTTAATCCGTTTTCATGCACGGAGGTGATCGTGGTGCCTACAATGCAGAGCCGCGACCGTGAGGGAGCGCCTCGGCGAGCCGATCGAACGTCGAAAATTCGCTCCCTTACGGTCGCGGCTCTGAACGGTTAAAAACCATTTTCATGCCTGGGGGTGATCGCGG
>CAZWGY010000129.1:0-11029 GCA_964633575.1 uncultured Desulfobacteraceae bacterium | reverse complement strand
GTATTTTCACGATAAACCCTCATGACCGGGGCACCGCGATCACCTCGGGCATGAAAACTGAGTGCTGAGGACTGAGTGCTGAGTCGAGGGCAACCACGGGGGGGTGCCCCTACAATTGGCGCGACCCGTCCCTACTCCCCGGAGATGCCGAAGAGGCGGCGGGTGTTCTGCCAGACGGTCTCGGCGAGGGCGTTGGGGGACTGACCCCGGACCTCGGCCAGCTTCAGGAGGACCGACCGGACAAAGGCCGGCTCGTTTCTGCGGGTTTTGTTCTTTTCCGGGGCGGGGGTGAGGTAGGGGGCATCGGTTTCCACCAGGAGCCGGTCGTCGGGGATCTCCGGGACCAGGCGCCGCAAATCCGCCCCCCGGCTCTGGATGGTAACCACCCCGGTGATCCCGATGGAAAAGCCCAGGTCGAGGTAGCCGTGGAGCTCGTTCCGGGTTCCGGAAAAGCAGTGGACGACCCCGCGTCGATCGGGGAGCCGTTCCTCTCTGAGGATGGCTAGGAGACGGCCCCCGGAGTCCCGTTCGTGGATGATCAGCGGGAGATCCCGCTCGACGGCGATCCCGATCTGCCGCCGGAACCAGTGCTCCTGGTCGGGCCGGGGGGAAAACATCCGGTTGAAGTCGAGCCCGGTTTCGCCCCAGGCCCGGACCTTGGGGTCGTCGGCCAGGCGGACCAGAAACGCCAGGGTTTCCTCGTCGCAGTGTTTGACGTCGTGAGGGTGGACCCCGACGGCGGCAAAGAGGTTCGGGTGATGGCGGGCCAGGTCCACGGCTCGTTCCGATGAACGCCGGTGGATGCCCACCACCATGGCCGCCGCCACCCCGGCCGCCCGCATCCGGTCGAGGGTTTCCGCCCGGTCACCGGCATAAGCCCGGTCATCGAGATGGCAGTGGCTGTCGAATAATCGCATGGCGTGTTGTTCCATTGAAACCGTTTCCTTATGCCCGGTGTTGTGGTATGCTCCGAACCGCATCCTGGGAGCGCGGGCGGCTTGCCCGCCCGCGCTCCCAGCCCCGCATTGATCATCGTTGGGGCCGACTTCGCGCCGGCCCGAACGATGAGCTTGGCCACTTGATCCAAACAAAAAAGGAGAGATGGTAGCATGAAAATCGCCATGGCACAAGTCAATCCGATCATCGGGGATTTCGACCATAATTTCGATACGATGGTCAACTATTCCCGGCGGGCCGAACGGATGGGTTGCGACCTGGTGGTCTTCCCCGAACTGTCGGTGATTGGGTATCCGCCCCGGGACCTCCTGGAGAAGCGGGATTTTGTCCGGACCAGCCTGGCCTGGCTGGACCGCCTGGTCGAGACGATTCGGGGAATCGGGGTGATTTGTGGCTTTGCCGAACCCAACCCGGCCGAGGCCGGCAACGACCTCTTCAACGCCGCGCTGCTTTTCAAGGACGGCCGGCGGCTCCACACGGCCCGGAAGCGACTGCTCCCCACTTACGATATCTTTGACGAGCGGCGGTATTTCGAGCCGGGGGGCGCCGGCGGCGTGGCCGCCTTCGGGGGTCACCGGATCGGGCTGACCGTCTGCGAGGATGTCTGGAACGACCCGGATGTCTTTGCCCGCCGGATCTATGACCAGGACCCGGTTAAGGATATGGTTTCAGCCGGCGCCGACCTGATCATCAACATCTCCGCCTCGCCGTATTATCTGGGCAAACGCCGGTTTCGCCGCCTTATGCTCGGGACCATCGCCCGGAAATACGGGATACCCGTGGTCTATGTCAACCAGGTGGGAGGCAACGACTCGGTCCTCTTCGACGGCACATCCCTGGCCTTTGACCGGGCCGGGGAGGTGGCGGCCCGGGGAGCCGATTTCACCGAAGACCTGATCGTTTTCGACACGGAGACCGGCCGGGGGGACATCCATCCCGAAAGCGGGTCGGAAAACGAGATCATCCACAAGGCTCTGGTGATGGGAACCCGGGATTACGTCCACAAATGCGGATTCTCCCAAGCGGTGATCGGCCTGAGCGGCGGGATCGACTCCGCGTTGACCGCCTGCATCGCCGCCGATGCCCTGGGCCCGGCCAACGTCCGGACGGTCTTCATGCCCTCCCGATATACCGATTCGGACAACTTCGAGGACACCCGGCAACTGGCCTCGAATTTAGGGGTGGCCTACGAGATCATCCCCATCGACGAAATCTACCGGTCCTTTGTGAACCATCTCGGGGGCGACCTGGACGCCGACGATCCGGGGGTGACCGAGCAGAACATCCAGGCCCGGGTCCGGGGGACCCTCCTGATGGCCCTGTCCAACCGGTACGGCCACCTGGTGCTGTCCACCGGCAACAAGTCGGAGCTGGCCATCGGCTATTGCACCCTTTACGGGGACATGAACGGCGGGCTGGCGGTGATTTCGGACCTGCCCAAAACCCGGGTCTGGGACCTGTCCCGGTGGATCAACCGGAACGGGGAGGTCATCCCGACCCGGATCATCGAGAAAGAACCGTCCGCCGAGCTCAAGCCGAACCAGACCGACGGCGACGACCTGCCGCCTTATGAGGTCCTCGACGGGATTCTCAAGGGGTATGTGGAAGAAGGGAAGGGGGCGGCCGAGCTGGTCGCCGAGGGATTCGACCGGAAGCTGGTGGCCGACGTGATCCGACGGGTGGACCGGAACGAATACAAGCGGCAGCAGGCGGCCCCGGGCCTCAAGGTTACATCCAAAGCCTTCGGCTATGGCCGGCGCCACCCGATTGCTCAGCGCTACCGCTGGAGCCGGGATAAAGGCTGATGGAGAGGCGGTCCCCTCCATCAGCCTGAGATCAGCCGGTAGCCCTTATTGGGCGGCGGCACCCTTTTCAGGAGAAGTCGCCGGGGCTTCGGACTCGCCGCCGGCCGGGGCTTCCGCCTTTTTAAAGGCGTCGGCGACTTGACGAACCCCCTCGAAAAAGGGAACGTCGAACCGGGTCTTGACGATAAGGTCGCTCAAAAACGTCCGATCCTTGAGCCGGGTGGTGGTGAGGAGGTAGTCGAGCTGGTCCACGGCCGAGCTTATCTGATCGGTGATGACCGGTTCGTTACCCTCGCCGGCCTGCTGGAGAAAGGCCGAGAAGTTTTTTACCGCCAGGAAGGTCTCCTGGGCATCCAGGTAAAAGATGCTCGACAGGTCCCGGGTCAGCTCCGAGACCAGGGCTTCGTCGGTCATCCGGGTCAGAAACCCCTTTGCCGGATCGGCGGCCAGGGCCTTTTCGAACATCGGCTTGCCCATGCTGACGATGAGCGTCTTGTCCTGAATCCCGACATAGACCTGGGCCATGCCCATGAGGCTGACCACGTAGGCGTCCACCCCGTTGACCGGGGCCTTGACCACCATCGACTGCTGTTCGGGCGGGATTTTGGCCACGAACTTGTCCAGGGCCCCCTGCATTTTGGCCGGGTCCCGGAGGTTGAGGGTCAGGACAAGGTTGAGGTTCATCATGTTGATGCTGACCCCGTCGTAGATCCCCAGGTTGATGTTGCCGGCCAGGTTATTGATAACCTCGGTTTCCATATCGATCTCGTAATTGGTCTTGATCCCATCCAGGACCGATTTGAGGGTCGTGACCTGTTCTTCCGGCAGGGTATCCACGATCATCCGGTAGTACTCGGTGGGGTTGACGGCCAGGGAGACGATCATGAGCGGGTTTTCCTTCATCCCCAGCACCACCCGCTTGTCGTAACGCAGGTCTGATACCGCCTTCAGGGTTCGGGCTCCGGGGATCATCCGGAAGGCGCCCTTGGCCACGAAATCGGAGCCGGTGAAATCCAGCGACAACCCGGCGGTTTTGCACTCCTTGAGGTTTTCGAGGTTCTTGCCGATGTCCGGCCCCACGGGCGCCGCTTCGTCTTCGGCCGCCTGTTTCCGGGCCATGGCCGCCAGGGCGTCCAGGTTACCCTCCAGGAGTTTGGCCACCTGGGCAAAGGCGAACAGGCCGGTTTCCGCCGGGACGTCGGCCAGGATGTCGGTCAATTCCTTGGATGAGGCCAGCGGAGGCCGGGTTTTGCGGATGGCCTCGGCCAGCGGCCGGCTGTCGCCGACCGGGTTGGCCGTCAGAAAGACGTATCCCCCTTTTTCGAGGAGATAGCCGGTCAACTCCTCGTCGGGCGGTGAAAACCGGGTCATCCCGCCGTCCTGGTCGAATTTGATCTCGGGGCTGTCTTTCCGGATGATCCCTTCGATCCGGTTCATGACCTTGCCGGCGTCCGCTGCCGGGAGGCAGAAGGCCAGATTCATGGACGGCTCCTGGGAGTCCGGGTCGATCCGGAACCCCGTCATCGCCACTCCGACCGGCCGGGTCGTGTCGAGGCCGTTGGCTTTTAGGTCGGTCAGGGAAAATGGGTTGAATCCCAGCGACTCCCGGATGTCATCAAGGTCGTCGATGGGCTCGCCGAAGATCGTTTTCTCGGTGACCGCCAGGTGACGGTAGATGGTTTCCACCGAGGGCATCGAAACCAGGACCTGGGTGTCGGCCGGGAGCAGGGCGGCCACTTCGGGGACGGCGCCGGCCGAGGCGGCCGGTCCGGCCATCAGGAGCAGGCCGAGCAGGACGGCCGTGGGTAAACCGATCAATCTGGACATGTTATCCTCCATCGTGTTGAGGTTGCCTGAAGCGGCGGGAATTCCATCCGACTGTCTGTCCATCCCTATCCGATTTATCCGCATAAGTCAATCGGCACCCCGCCGCCCCCGTCACCCGCCGGGCACCAATGGGCCGCCACCTTTTCCATTGACACTCCCCCTGCATTCCCCTATACTTTCAGCCGTATTATAACCATGTTAGCCTTATGGATCCGGAAAGCTGACCGCGACCCCGGAAACCCACGCCCGGACGCGGGACCAACCCCAGACGACAATTATCGATATCGAGGCCATGAAAGACCGATACAAGACCAAGGGACAACTGATCAGCGAGCTGGAAAGCCTCAGACGCCGGGTGGGTGAGCTGGAGGTTCTGGAAAAGGAACTGGAAAACGAGCAGCGCTGGCCGGAAAAGGCGCTTCACGAGACCGAAAAACGCTATCAGGCCCTCCTCGAGACCAACCTCTATGCCATCATGGAGATCGATATTTACGGGATCATCACCTTCATGAACTCGGTGATGTATGGGATTCTGGGCTACCGGATGGGTGAGCTGCGAGGGGCGCAGATTTGGGATCTGTTGGCCGACGACACCGAGCGGGATCAGCTCACCGAATACCTGACCCGGGTCGCCGAGGGGGAATATGCTCCTTTTCCGTGGGTGGGGACCTATCTCCGCCATGGGGGAGACACCGTCCGGCTCCAGGTGGACTGGAAGCAGCGAAGCGACAGCCAGGGAAGGATCACCGGCTTTGTCTCGGTGATCAGCGCGCTCCTCGACCGGACGCCCGTCTATGAGGACGAGGCCGAAGATGAGGATGAGGGGGCGGCGGCCGGGGAGCCGTCCGAGGTCGGAGCGGATGAGCCGTCCGGACCCATCGAAATCGAGCCGCTGGATGACGAGTCCCGGACCGAACCGGAAGAGGATGAGGAGACCGAGTTTCTGCCATTACCCGAGGTCCTCGAGGGCGAGTCTGACGAGGCCCCGGCGGGGGTCTCCCAAAAGCTCGACGAAATCGGCCGGATGATGCGGCAGCTCTATTCGGAGCTCCATACCAAGCTCAAGGACCAGTCCCACCGGATGGATGCCATCGACGGCCTTCGCGATGCCCTCCTGGCCGGTGGGGACGGCGTGTCGGGAGCCCCGGCCGATGCCCTTCGGGCCCCCCGGGAGGCCGACGACTTAGAACGGGAGCTCAAGAACTTTCGAAAGGAGCTGGCGCTGCTCCGAAAAGAGTTTCAGGGCAAGCTCAAGTTCGACTCCCACAAAAACAAGATCATCGACAAGCTCCACCAGGACCTCCAGGAATACAAGAGCGATTTTGTCAAAAAGTCCATCAAGACCATCATCATGGACCTGATTCAGTTCATTGACAATATCCGGAAGCTGGGGGACCATTACAGTGCCCGGGACCCTTCGGAAAATGACTCGGGGAAGCTGTTGGAGCTCTTGAAAAATATCCCCTCCGACCTCGAGGATCTCTTTTACCGCCAGGGAGTCCATCCCTTCAATAGTGAAAGCGATGATTTCGACCCGACGCGGCAGCGGGTCCTGAAAACCCTTATCACCCAGGACCCGAAAAAGGATAAGACCGTTGCCGAGAGCCTCCGGCCGGGGTATGAATGGGACGGACAGGTCATCAGACCCGAAATGGTCGCCGCTTACATTTACAAGGAATCGGAGAGCGACGCGGATTAACGACGAATGTATGCAGGGAGTCCTTCCATGAGCGGTCAGTATCAGCGGATTTTTGGAATCGACCTGGGAACGACGTATTCATCCATCGCTTACATGGATGAATACGGCAAGCCGATGGTGGTTCCCAATTCGGAGAACCAGCCGATCACCCCTTCGGTGGTCTTTTTCGACGGGGACAGTATCGTCGTGGGCGAGGTGGCCAAGGAAAGCTCGAAGCTTTACCCCCAGGATGTGGTCAGCTTTATCAAGCGGTCCATGGGCGAGCCCGATTTTGTTTTCGAGCACAACGGCAAAAATTTCCGGCCCGAGGAGATATCGAGCTTCATCATCCGGAAGCTGGTCCAGGACGCGGCTCAGTATCTCAACGAGGAAATCACCGACGTGGTCATCACCTGCCCGGCCTATTTCGGGATCAACGAGCGGGAAGCCACCCGCCGGGCCGGAGAGATCGCCGGATACAACGTCCGGCAGATCATCAACGAGCCGACGGCCGCGGCCATCGCCTACGGCACCATGGAAGAGGCCGACGACAAGGTGGTCCTCGTCTTCGACCTTGGCGGAGGGACCTTCGACGTCACCATGATCGAGATCCAGACCAACGCCATCGAGGTGATCTGTACCGGCGGGGATCACAATCTCGGCGGCAAGGACTGGGACGACCGGATCGTCGCCTATCTCACTCAGGAGTTCCAGAAAGCCACCAAGTCCACCGAGGACATTCTGGAGGACCCCGACACCTGTCAGGACCTCCTCATCTCGGCGGAGCGGGCCAAGAAGGTTCTCTCCCAGCGGGACAAAACCCCGGTGCTCATCACCCACGGCGGGGAACGGGTCAAGGTGATCCTGGAGCGGAAGAAGTTCGAGGAGATCACCCAGGACCTGGTGGAGCGGACCGTCGCCCTCACCCACGAGATGCTCGAGGAAGCCAAGAAAAAGGGCTACTGGAGCTTCGACGAAATCATCCTCGTGGGCGGGGCCACTCGGATGCCTCAGATCGCCCTGCGGATCAAACAGGAGATCAACGTCAAGCCCCGGATCTACGACCCGGACGAAGCCGTGGCCAAAGGCGCCGCTATCTATGGCATGAAGCTGGCCATCAACGAGGGGCTCAAGAAGAAGGTGGCTGAAAGCCGGTCCAAAAAAGCCGCGAAGGACGACGACGAACCCGAACTGGCCGACATCAGCGACTTCGAGATCGACGACGTCCTGGAAGAGGTCGAACAGCTCGTTTCCGAAGACACGAGCATGTCCCCCTCGGACCTGAAGCTCTCCCGCGTCCGGGTCAAAAACGTCACCAGCAAAAGCTTCGGAATCATCGCGGTCAACGCCAAGGACGAGGAGATCGTTTTCAACCTGATCCTTAAAAATACCGATGTGCCAAACGTCATCACCAAGACCTTCGGCACGGCCGTCAAGGACCAGGAGGCGGTCACCGTTCAGATCATGGAAAACGACAACAGCGATGTGGTCAGTCCCCTGGAGGAAGCCGTTGAGATCGGTACCGCCGTTCTGAAGCTCCCGGACGGCCTCGACGTCGATACCCCCATTGACATCACCTTCAAGCTCAACGAGGAAGGTCGCCTGGAAATCAGCGCGGTGGAACCCACCGAATCGAAGCGGACGGTCAACGTCACCATCGACACCCGATCGGTGATCTCAGGCGCCGATTTCGAGCAGGCCAAGGCACGGAGCAAGACGATCTCCGTGACCTGACGCCGACGCCCCGCCCGGCGGACGGACTTGATTCGCGGTCGCCGGCGGCGGAACGCCACCTTCACGACACCACAGAGGTTATCAATTCATGGAACGGGAGAACTACTATCTGCTGCTCGGTCTGTCCGTTGACCCGCCGGAGAAGGACCCCAAGGTCATTGCCGCCGCGTTAAAACAAAAGCAGGCCGAATGGAGCCGGTTCCGTAACCACCCTACCAAGTCGATGGTTGCCAAGCGGTACATCGGGATGATCCCCGATATCCGAAAGGTCCTATCCGACCCGAAGCTCCGGCAAAAAGAGATCCAGGACGCCAAAAAACGGCTCCACGCCTCCGAAGTCGACCGGTTTGCCGCCATCGACCGACATATCGAGATGCTGATGCGCAAGGGCACGATCACCAAAAAGGAGATCACCGCCCTGGCAAAGATCGACGAGGTCTCCGAGGACGTGATCCGGGATCGAATCAAGAAAAACGAGACGATCCTTAAAATCGATGGGGAAGTCCGGAAGCTCGTGGAGTCGGGCAAAGTCACCGACAAGGCGATTGCCGCCCTGGCCAAAAAGCTCTCCGTCGGCCCCGACAAGCTCAAGGAACGGGTCCAGAAAACCGAAAAGGAGAAATTCGCCGAAGTGGACGACTACCTCGGCCAATGCTCCCAGAAAGGGTTCATTACCGAAGCGGCCATCGAAAAGCTCGCCCGGATTTACAATGTCAAGGAGTCGAAGATCCTCTCCCGGGTGGAATGCCCAATCAAGGCGGAGGCCCCCGTCAAGGCCAAGCGGCCCAAGCCGCTGGATGCCACCCTGGTCCGGCTCATTGATGAAAACCTCAAGATCGTCGGGAAATCCTCTCTTTATGATTTCCTGGACATGCCGACCAACGCCCCCCTGGACATCCTCCAGGAGGTCTCCCGGGACAAGGAGATGGAAATCCGGCGGACGACCCGGAAAGACGCCGTCGCCACCGCATCCGGTGCCCTGGCCGGTCATTGCATCGTCGTCTTCCGGTCGAAAAAGAGCCGGGACGCATACGATCTCACCCGGAACCTCACGCGCCTGTCGGAGCTCAACACCGACATCGCCGTGGCCGGCATCGACGGCAAGATCCGCCCGGAATACTTCGAACGGCTGGTGAGCAAGGCCATCCGGGTGGGAATGGACTTCGAGGAAGCGGTCGATTATATCCGGGAGCAGTGCGGTAAGGAAGGGCTGACCATCGAGGAACGGATTCCGCTCTGGACCGTCAAGCGGGGGAAGATCGTCATCCGGGACAAATGGTCCATCGAGCTCAACCCGAAAACGCCGTCCTTCTGGATACTCGTGGCCGCCGGCCTGCTGATTCTGGGCATCATCGGCTTCGGGGTGAAAACCACCCTCGGCGTCATCCGGGAAGGGCGGATTCAGAGCGCCTACGAAGACGTTCAGGTCACTCTCCGCCAGCCGGTACCCCTCGAGCGCAAGGAGCAGGCGCTAAAATCCTTTATCGACAACTACGGGAACACCGAATACGCCGGCGACGCCCGGAACGACCTCATGCAAATCCGCCGGGAGATGGAAAAGGCCGACTATGCCGACACCATCAAAAAGGCTGAAGGCTTTGAAAAGGCCGAGCAATTCGAAAAGGCCCGTCAGGCTTATGACTGGTACCTGAAAAAGCATCCCAAAGGGGCTCATGCGCAAGAGATCCAGGAGCGGATCGACCGGATTCCGGATCTCATTGACGACCGGGACTTTCAGCGGCTGAAAAACCTTGATACCAAAGACTTCGCCAGCCGGATCCAGGCATACAACAACTACTTCCAGAAGCACCCCAAGGGTCGGCACATCGAGGACGTCCGGAAGATGATCCTCAATATGGTCGATCAGTATTTCTCGGAGCTCAAACGCGACCTGGCGGTCTGCGAAAACGCCAATGACTGGCGGAAGTGCATCGAGATCGCCGACCGCTTTGTGGAGAAATTCAACGGGACTCAGCAGGCCGAAACGGTCAAGGGCTGGAAGATCAAGTACCGGAAACGTCTCCAGCATGAAAAAGACCTGGAGGTAATGTGGGAGGCGGCCAAATCCCGGATCGACAAGGTCGATTTCGAGGGGGCCCGGCAGATCTACGCCAACTACCTGGAGGCCAACCCCGAAGCCCCGTCCTACATGCGAAGACGGATCGCCGCCACCGTGGAGGACATCGAGGCTCGGAAAGAGCGTTACATGGCCGAGGAAGAGGAGTGGGACCGGCTGAAGGTTTTTGCCGAGGACCGCATGAACCCCCTGGCCGAGCGGATCTCCCGGTTGGAGACCTACCTTGCCCAGAACATTGACGGCCGGCACACTAATGAGGCCCAGGCCATCCTGGGCGAGCTGCTGGATGAAAAGGCCAGTGAGGACGCCCGGGCCCGGTCCGAGCGGGAGCAGCGGGAATGGGCCGAGATCGTGGCCTACAGCAAAAACAGCCAGGTCGGCTTCGCCGACCGGATCGGCCGGGTGGAACGCTTTCTGAACGCCAATCCCTCGGATGCCTACCGCCAGGCCGCCCGGAAGCTTTTGGACCAGCTCCAGCAACAGAAGGCCGCCTACGACGAGCGGGTCCGGGCGGAGCAGGCCCGGCGAGCCCGAATTCAAAACGAGCGGAACCGGGTCAGCAATCTGGCCGCCAGGACCGGCCGATATGTCGCCAACGGAGATGGGACGATCACCGACAAACGGACCGGACTGATGTGGTCGGCCACCGACTCATATATCGATCTCGGGCGGTGCATTGACTTCTCCACCGCCCAGGAATATGTCGGCAACCTGAAAACCGGCGGCCACACCAACTGGCGCCTGCCCACGGTGGACGAGATTGCCGGGATTTACAAGACCCAGCCCTACTTCCCGAGCAGCGAGGCCAAGTGGTACTGGTCGTCGGATCTCATCTGGCATGGCTGGAACAAGATGGGGGTTATCGTCACCACCGAGCAGGAGACCGCCTGGAAAAAGCTCCAGATCGAGCTGGGCAAGTGCGGTGCCGTCCGGGCGGTGAGGAATCGGTAG
>CAZWGY010000128.1:0-11114 GCA_964633575.1 uncultured Desulfobacteraceae bacterium | reverse complement strand
CGCTTGCTCCGAGGGCCAACAAGGGCGGTGGGGTTGGTTTCCCGGATGTAGTCGCGGATTCCCCGATAGATCCCTTCCACCAGATTCTGCTGATAAGTCGGATCGGTCAGGCGGTTGCACTCCCGCTTGTTGCTGATAAACGAGGTTTCGACGAGGATGGCCGGCATTTGGGCCCCGAGCAGGACGTAGAAGGGGGCCTGCTTGACCCCCTTGTCCTTGATCTGACCGTATCGGGTCTTTAGATGGCCGAAGAGCGAGCGCTGGACATGGGCCGCCAATCGGCTCGATTCGTTGATCTTGGCGTTTTTCATCAGGTCGTTCAGGATGACCTGAAGGTCGCTGATATTTTTCCGGGAGGTGGCGTTCTCCCGGGCCGCCACCAGGATGGCGTCGTCGTCGGTGGCCAGGTTGAGGAAATAGGTCTCGATGCCATAAGCGGCCCGGTTCTGATGAGCGTTGGTGTGGAGGGAAATGAAGAGGTCGGCGTTCCGGGTGTTGGCGATGGCGGTCCGTTCCTCGAGGGTCAGAAACCGGTCGGTGGTCCGGGTCATGATCACCTCGCACCCCAGCCGCTCCCGGACCACCCGGGCCAGGCGCTTGCCGATGGCCAGAACCACGTCCTTTTCATGGACGTGGGAATAGTAGCCCACCGCCCCGGCGTCCCGGCCGCCGTGGCCCGGATCGATGACGATCCGGTTCACACAGAGGGCGAGCTGTTTGGCCAGATCGTTGGCGGTCACCGGGTCATCCCGAGGGGGAACGATCAGGGGAGCATCCCCCCCCCGGTCTCCATCGTCGATCAAGGGCGGCGGTTGTTCCTGATCGGCGATATACCGGGACCCCGCGCCGGCGTCCCGGCCCCAGACGTCGATGACGGTCCGAAAGGGGTTTCTCAGGGAAAAAATTTTGTAGTTCTTGAACGACTTGATATCGATGACCACCCGGACGGCTTCCTGAGTGTACTGCCCGGCTCGGGCATCGAGCAGGAGGTCGTCATTGATGGGCACGATCTTCTTGATATCGTCGCCGAGAGCGGCGTTTTCGAAGTCGATATAGAGACGCTGGGGCTTGTCAATGGTCGGATCCTGCTCCAGAAACCGGTAGTTGTACCCGGTCTCTCCGTCGGCATCCACCACAACCCGAGTGTAGTTGGGATTCGACCAGACCCGCAGGCCGATAACCGTCACCCGATCGTTTTCGGCTGCCGGCCGGGACGCCGCGGATCGCCCCGTTTTCCGGACCACGGCCGCCTCCCGGACCCGGCCCTGGCGGTACTGAGCCTTGGCCGTCCGGTAGATCACCCCCCGTCGCTTGTGGGGCGGCGGATCTCCTCCGTCAGCGGCGGCCGCGGGCGCTTCCGGCTCCAGATCCTTTTCCACCCGCACCCGTTTTAGCTCCGGGGGGTCGGCCGCCGCCGAGCTCCCTTCAAGGGCGGACGCCTCGCTTTCGGCCTTGGGCCGGTAGTCGCTGTCGGGGAACCGGCGGAGGACCCGCTGGAAATAGTCGAGGGCCTCCTTCCGGTCGGACCCCAACCCCGACCGGCGGAACAGATCAGCGTACAGCTTGCCGGCCATGTAAAGGCTGGCGGCGGCATACCGCCCGCCGGGCTCGGCCGTATAGGCGTCCTGAAAGCGGCCGATACAGGGAAACCAGTTATCCCGGTATTGCATTTTCTCCGGAGCCTCACGGAGCCGGGTATAGCAGGCCTGTCCCTTAAAAAAGGTCTTCTCCGCGGTCTCAGCCCAAGAGCCGCCGGGACCGCACGTCAAGGCAACGGCCGCCAGAAAAACGATTATGATCGATCTCCGTGTCAGCATGGCAATCAGCGGATTCGTCTGGCTTTCTCCCGCAACTCGCACAGGCGGTTCAAGGCGTCGATGGGGGTCATCCGGTCGATATCGAGCCCCTTCAGGGCTTCAACCACCTCTCGGTCCGGGCCGCCGAAAAGATCCATCTGAACGTATCCTCCCTCCAAAGGGGCTTCGGCCACCGAGTTGATGGCCTCGGCCGGAACCCCTTCCGCCTCGACCCGGCGCAGGACCTCTCCCGCCCGCTCGATGACCTTGGGCGGAATCCCCGCCAGGCGAGCCACCTGAATGCCGTAGCTCCGGCTGGTCCCCCCCGCCACCAGCTTCCGCAAAAAAATGATCTCCCCCTTCCACTCCTTCACGGCGATGCTGAGGTTCCGGATCCGGGGCTTCTGGTCGGCCAGGGCAATGAGTTCATGGTAATGGGTGGCAAAGAGGGTCTTGACCCCCTTGCCCCGGAGGTCGTGGAGGTACTCGGCGACGGCCCAGGCAATGGACAGACCATCGAAAGTGGAGGTCCCCCGCCCGATCTCGTCCAGGATCACCAGGCTCCGGGGGGATGCGTTGTTCAGAATGTTAGCGGTTTCCTGCATTTCCACCATGAATGTGCTCTGCCCACCGGACAGGTTGTCCAGGGCACCCACCCGGGTGAAGATCCGATCGGTCACCGAAACCACGGCCCGATCCGCCGGGACAAAGGCCCCCATCTGAGCCAGAAGGACCGTCAGGGCCACCTGACGGAGAACGGTGGATTTCCCGGCCATGTTGGGGCCGGTGATGATGAGGACCTGGCTGTCTCGATGGTTCATCCGGACCGTGTTGGGGATAAACCGCTCGCCGGTCATCAGCTTTTCCACCACCGGGTGCCGGCCGTCCTCGATGATCAGCTCCCCCGACGTGACGATCTCCGGGCGGGTGTATCCATCGGCCTCGGCTCCGTGGGCGAGGGCCAGGATGCAGTCCAGGCGGGCCAAAAACCGGGCCGCCGCCTGAATCCGAAGGGTTTCGGCCACCACGGCCTCCCGGACGCCGTCGAAAAGGGAGTATTCCAGCGCGGCCCGCTCCTCCTGAGCCCCGAGGACCTTGGATTCGAATGACTTGAGCTCGTCGGTGATGTACCGCTCAGCGTTGACCAGGGTCTGCTTCCGGATATAATGGTCGGGAACCTCGGCGATTCGGCGCTTGGGAATCTCGATGTAGTAGCCGAAAACTTTGTTATAGCGAACCTTTAGCGGCTGGATGCCGGTGGCTTCCCGCTCCCGGGCCTCCATGAGGGCCAGAGCCCCCTTGCCGTCGGCTCCGATTTGTATCAGCTCGTCTAATTCCTGGCTGTAGCCGGAGCAGATGATCCCGCCTTCGCTCAGGACCGGCGGGGCATCCTCGCGGATGGCCCGGCCGATATGGTCGGCCAGAACGGTCAGTGGATCGACCTCGATATCCACCCGGAAGAGATCGGCCGACAGGCCGGCCAGCGCCTCGATGATCTCCGGGAGCCGGCCCAGGGACCGTTTGAGGCCGGTGAGATCCCGGGGGGTGGCGTGTCCCATCACCGCCTTGCCGACCAGCCGCTCCAGGTCATGGACGCCGGAGAGGAGCTCCCAGAGTCTCTTCCGGGCCGACGGATTTTCCAGGGCGGCGGCCACGGCATCCTGGCGGGTCTGGATCGCATTGACGCCGATGAGCGGATACTGAAGCCATTCTTTCATCCGCCGGGCTCCCATGGCCGTTACCGTCCGGTCGATCACCGACAGGAGCGTCCCCTTTCGGCTCCCCGACCGGATGTTCCGGAAGAGCTCGAGGTTCCGGGCTGATACGTCATCGACGGTCAGATGCCGGGCGGGCGCGTAGGTTTCGATCCGGGTGAGCTGTCCGACGGCCCGCTTCTGAGTCTCCCGGACGTAATGGACCAGGGCTCCGGCCGCTCGGATCGCCGCCGTCATCTCCTCACAACCGAATCCTTCAAGCGAAACGGTTCCCATCTGCCCGGTGAGCTGCTCATAAGCTCCCCGGAACTCGAAAAACCGATCCGGCCACCGGCTGACCGATGCTCCGTCCACCGCTCCCCGCACCGATGCCAGGAGGGGGTCGTCGCCTTCTTGAGCTCCCTCGGGCAAAAGGAGCTCCCGAGGCCCGATCCGGCGGATTTCCTCGTCGAGGGTCCGGGCGGCCGCCGTCTCGAAGACCCGGAATGATCCCGTGGAGATATCGAGCCAGGCGACGCCGGCCCGATCCCCGTGCCGGGCGGCGGCCAGGATGTAATTGCTGGTCCGCTCGTCGAGGAATTCGTCCTCGACGATCATCCCCGGCGTGATGACCCGGACCACTTCCCGTTCCACCAGCCCGGTGGCCGATGCCGGGTCCTGGGTCTGCTCGCAAACAGCCACCTTGTGACCGCCGGAAATGAGCCGGGCGATATAGCCCTGGGCCGCCCGGACCGGAACGCCGCACATGGGGACCTGGCCCTCCGATCCGTCCTTTTTGTTCCGCGAGGTCAGGGTGATCTCCAGGAGCTTGGACGCGGTCAGGGCATCCTCGAAGAACATCTCGTAGAAATCCCCCATCCGGAAAAAGAGGATGGCGTCGGCGTACCGCTCCTTAATGGAGAGGTACTGCTGCATCATCGGTGTCGCACGGGGCTCGCTCATCGGCTGTTCGGTCGGCCGCCCCCCGCTGTCAGGGACCGGCGGGGCGGCCCGCCTCGGATGTCTATTTCTTCTTCAGCGCCTGGTCGGCCGCGGAATCCTGCATGGCCGCCATTTCCGCCTCGTCCGCGGAAGTCGCTTCCCGGCTTCGGACGGGGCCTCCGCCCCGAGCCGCCGCCAGCTCTGACTCCAGCTCGTCAATCTTCTGGTGTAAGGACTCACAGTCGCAGGAAAGCCGCTTGATGACCCGCTTGGATTTCATCCATCCGAAGATGTAAAACAGATAGGTCACCAACACCCCCAGGAGAAAAAAACAGATGAAGATGACGATATTGGGCAGGGGCGGGGTCTCGTAGCTGGTGAAAAAGTTACTGTATTCCGCCAGGGAGGGAATGCCGAAGACGTTGATGTCGAAAGCATTTTTAGTCATGAAAAACGCCTGGTTGTGCAGAAAGAACAGCAGAATCAACACGAAAACCACAGCCCACACACCGATCTTAAACTTGCTCATGATGTCTCCTCCCTTGGTTTCAACCGGTTCCAATCCGACTTGCTGACCATAGCGGTGCCCCATCGGTTGCGCCGGGGACCTCCCCCCAAGCTTTCCTGGCGCGGCCCCGGCCGGCGGGTAAGCGTCTGAATTCCCCCGCCGATGCGAGCTGTTGCCCATCCGCCGGCCGACTCAAATTTTCCTAATCTAATCGTTATCCTTCTGAAACTCAACCCCTTTTTCCGTCGAGGGGCACGACTTCCAGATCTCCCCAGGCCCCGATCCGCCGGCCGGCCACGGCCACAATGCCGGATATGCCGCCTATCCGGCGCCCCGCTTCGATGGCCGCCTCGATATCGTTTCCAGACCGGATTCGGTTGCCCAGGGCCGTGGCCAGAGCGTCCGCCAGGGCCCCCGACGGGGAGACCACGCAGACGGCATCGGCCCGCCCCCGGCTCAGGGAATGACCCACCGACCCCGACGAGGTACAGATACAGATCGGCTCGGCCCGGGCCGCCAGACGGATGCCCACCCGAAGGCTCAGGGGCGAGGCCCCGGCGTAAAGGGCCACCGTAGCCGGCCCATCCTTCCGGCAGAAGATGTCGCCGCCGTTTTCCACCACCACCTGAGGGCTTTCGGCCAGAAGATCCCGGCCCACCGCCTCGGCGATGGCCCCGGCCACCGCCGCCATGGGGCCGACTCCGGCCCGTTTTCCCGCGTCGGTCATGGCCTCGATGATCCCGGCCTCCCGCCCCGGTGCCGACCAGGGGACCAGGCTCCGGGCAAAAGCCGGATGCCGGCGGATACAGTCCTCGAGATACCGCCGCTGGCGGAGCACCGATTCCCGGGCGATATCCGTAAGGTCGGTTTCGGCCCGGATCATCAGATCGGTTTCCTTGACCACCACCCCGAAGGCGGTCAATCCATCGCCCCGAACCCGCCCCCGATAGGTCCGCGCCTGATACATCCCTACCCGGTCGGCAGCTTCGCCACCCGGTCCGGCGGGCACTGGCGGAGAAAGTATTGATCGGTCATGCCGGCGATAAAATCCCGGACGATTTCGGGATCCGAGTGGGTCTCCAGATAATCCGGAGACATCCCGTCGAAAAAGCGGGTAAACAGGGAAGACGCCCGGTTATTCCGGTACAGGTCGGTGAGGTACTGGTCGAACAATAGGCGAAAGAGATCCCGGATGACCCCGACATGGGCTTTGAGCCGGGGGTTGAGATAAATCCGGTCGAGGTTGAAGGCCTTGAGGGCCCGGAGAGCCTCGGAAACCGGCTCGCTAAAGGCGATGCCGGGCTGCTCGAAACTGCTTTCAATCAGGTCGGTGACCAGGTTGAAGACGATGGTGCCGTTGGTCTCTCCCAGCACCGCCGTCGCCGATGCCGGGAGGTCCGACCGGTCGATCATCCCCATCCGGATGGCGTCTTCCACGTCCCTGCCGATGTAGCCGATGGTGTCGGCGAACCGGACCACGCACCCCTCCAGGGTCATGGGCGTCAGCCGAGTCCTCGGATCAGCCCGCTTGTCGGCCAGCTCATCATCGAGCCGACGGAAGGTCTTGTCTTTATCGGGGCTCAGGGACCGGTCGTGGACCTCGCCGTCGTGGCAGAGGATGCCGTCAAGGGTCTGAAGACAGAGGTTCCATCCTCGCCCCTTCCGCTCCACCCGATCGAGAAACTGGACGCTCTGAACGCTGTGGTAGAAGCAGCCGATCCCGGCCTCCCGGCAGAGCTCGGATAAAAACCGCTCACCATCGTGGCCGAAAGGAGGATGGCCGATGTCGTGGCCCAATGCCACCGCCTCGATAAGGTCCTCGTTCAGGCCGAGGAACCGGCCAACCGTCCGGGCGATCTTCGAGACGAGCTGAACGTGGAGAACCCGATGGGTGATGTGGTCGTTGACCGTGAGGTAGAAGACCTGGGTCTTGTCGATGTATCGGGTATAAGCCAGGGAGTGCATGATCCGGTCAACGTCCAGGGAAAAGGCCTGCCGGTAATCGTCGGCCAGGCGGTCCTCGGATCGCCTGCGGAGGCCGAGCCGACTCGGGGTGGCCGCCGCGGACCGGTCCCGGGCCTCCCGGTCCAGAAGCGCTTTCCGGATGGCCTTAAAAGTGGGGGAATCAGATCTCGCCATCGCTGATCATCCGTTCCATAATGGTCGTGTAGTCGAGCCCCGCCGCCCGGAAGCCCTCCCGGCCGTACTTCATGTTCGCCTCCAGGACATAGTAATCTCCGCCATGGCGGCAGATATCAACCCCGACATCATCCCAGCGGCAGGCCCGAGCCGCCGTCCGAGCCAGATTCACCGCCGCTTCGGGGACCCGGTCGAGACAAATGGTCCCCCCGACCGAGACGTTGCTCCGAAACTCCCCCGGCGCCGCGATCCGCCAGTACGCATGGACCACCCGACGGCCGATAACCACCACCCGGATATCCCGGTCGATGGGCAGGTATTCCTGGATGTAGGCGACTCCGGGTGACTTTTCCCGGTAGGCCGCCAGGTCCTCGGGTCCCCGGATTAAAAAAACCCCCCGCCCCATGGCCGAGCCCCGGGGGATCTTGGCGATAAAGGGGTAAGAGAAGATTTCGGTGACCCGTTCCGGCCACCTTCGGCCATAATAGACCCGGGTTCGGGGATGGGGGATCTCCAGGATGTCGAACAGGGCGGTCTGCTTGATCTTGTCCTGGACGCACTTGTAGGTGTGATAGCTCGGGAAGGTCCGCTTGCCCACGGAGTCGAAAAGATCGGCATAAAAGGGGGTCGGGTAATAGACCGTTTCCGCGTTGCGGATCATCTCCGCCGCCTCGGGGGGATAGTCGGAGAAGTTCGTCCGGACGCCTAAGGTGATCACGTTCCGGCAGGCTCTGAGACGGGATTCCAGGGCGATGGCCATGGAACTCATCGGCTGGTTCCGTCCGGAGCCGGGCCGATGACGAAGGTCTCGGGCGAAACCGCCGTCTCCGGCCAGAAGCGCTCCACCCGCAGGGTCATACGCTTCCGGGCGTCGGCCGTCGTAAAGCGGAGAACAAAGGGAATCCGATGGCCATCCACGGCCGTATATTGGTCGGGCTCGCACCGGTAGATCAGCTCCCCCGACGGGCCGAAGCGCTCCAGGCGACGCAGCCGGTGATGGTCCACCGCCAGCCAGGCCTCCGAGACGGGCCGTCCCCGCCGGCCGGCGATCAGATGAATCCCGTCATCGGCCGGAGCTGATTCGGCCCGATCAAACGACCCCAGCGGAACCCGCCCGGCCATCAGGGCAATCAGGTCCCGGACCGTCACCGGCACGGGGAGCAAGTCTCCGAAATCGGGATGAGGATCCCTCCCCACGTGGCGCTCACCGTCGGCTGGGGAAAGGACATAGATCCATTCACCGTCGGTTGCGAATTTCACGGCCGGACCGCCCGGCGTGAGCAGCTCGATCCGCAGCTTCCCCGGCCGGACCGCTACCCAGGCCAGGCGAAGGGTCTGACGGCGGCCGTCGGCGAAAATCCGGAGTGCTCCGATCCCCTTGAACGCCATCGGAGCCGGTCGGTCGTCCAGGGCCGCCACCAGGGTCCGGGTCTCCGGTTGATCGTAGGCCCGGATGCCGAGGATGGTCGCACAGCCCCAGCTCGACGCCAGCCAGAGGGCCAGCCCCCAGCGCAGCGCCCGAGCCGAACGTTGGGCGGTGATCCGCCTCACACCCCCCCTTCGGTGAGCTCCCGGATCTTCTCCCGAAGCGATTCGATCTCCGCTTCATCGGCATCCGTCTTTTCCCGGAGGGACCGGCGGTAGGCATCAAGAGCCTTTTCCATCCGTCCGGTTTCCCGATAGGCATCGCCTAAGTGCTCCAGGATGATGGGGTCGTCGGGAACGAGTTCGACGGCCCGCTCCAGAGTGTCCACGGCCTCGTCGAAACGCCCGGTCTGGTAATAGACCCAGCCCAGGCTGTCGGTGATATAGCCGTCCGTCGGCTTGTGGCGGAGCGCCTCCTTGATCAGCCGCTCGGCCTCCTCGAGGTTTTCCCCCATCTCGGCGTAGGTGTAGCCGAGATAGTTGAGCGCCGATGCGTTTTCGGGCTCCAGCCGGATCACCGTTTTCATGGCTTCGATGGAGGCCGCCTTGTTCCCGAGCTTGTCCTGGACCACCCCGAGGCGGAAATGGAGCCGGGCGTTTTCCGAATCGACCGCCAGCCCCCGCTGATAGGTCGTAACGGCGGCATCCAGGTTGCCCTGATCATCGTAAAAGGAGCCGAGGTAGAGGTAGATTTCCGGGTTGTCCGGCTCCGCTTCGACGGCTTCCTCAAGAAAAGCGATCCCCTCCGCCAGCTCGCCCCGGTCCTGATACAAAAAGGCGGTGTGAACCACCGCGTTGGAAAAAAAGGCCGAATCGGTCGAGACCGCCTTAAAGTGGCGGATCGCCGCCTCGTCCTGGCCGGCCCCGTCAAAGGCCACCCCGAGGACATAGTGAATCTGAGACGACTCCGGTGCCCCTTCGAGCATCCCCTCCAGAAGGACAATGGCATCCTCGTAGTTTTCGGCATTGACATAGTTCCGGACAATGGTCCGCAGGATTTCCGGTTCATCGCCAGTCCGCTCGCCGAGGTCCCGTAGGATCCGGCCCGCCGCCCCGTTCCGGCCGGTCCGGCGGTAAAGCAGGGAAAGGGCCACGGCGGCCCGGATGTTTTCCGGATCCTGGGCCAGCATCTCCTGGTATCCCTCCACCGCCCGAGTGGTATGCCCCTGTTGCTCGTAAACCGCCAGCAGCTCGTACCGGGGCTCCTCGAGATCGGGCTCCAGGGCCAAGGTTTTCTGAAAGGCCCGCTCCGCGGCGCCATAATCCCCCCCTTCGGCGTGGAGCTTTCCCAGGAAGAAATGGCCCACGTAAGCGTCCGGAAACCGGTTCACCAGGTCCGAATAGACCGAAAAGGCCCGATCCGGCCGGTCGGCGTCCATCAGGAGACTGCCCAGGAGAATGTAGGTCTCCCGGCGGTCGGGGTCACTGGCCAGAGCCCGCTCGTAGGCGGTGATGGCCCCATCCACGTCATCCATCCGGGCTTCGAGCTTCCCCAGCAGAATCAGCAGATCGGTATCCTCCGGGTGGGTTTTGAGCAGCTTTTCCACCGCCGACAGGGCCGACTCGTTTTCCTTGCGCCGGAGATGGAGGTCGATGAGCTCCCGCCGGAGAAATTCCGAATCGGGGTCGGCGTCGATGGCCCGATGGAGATAGTCGATGGCCCCGTCTAGGTCCCCCCGCCGCCAGTGGAGGTGCGATTCGATATAATAATAGTAGCGGTCCCCGGAATAAGGGACCAGTCCCTCGACAACCGATGCCGGCGGGACCGTCCACGCCATTTCGTCATGGGGCGGTTGCCCATCGCCCGTCGGCTCGGGAGCGGGTGCGTCGGCGGGGGCAAGATCTTCGGTTTGGGTCGGTGGAGGCTCCGGGACCGTTGGCTGGACCCGCCCCTCGCCGACGCATCCGGCCAGCAGAATGGCCGATGCCATCATAACGAGCCAACGCCCTGGATTTCGGATCATGCCCCCCGCTCCCACCGCATTTTCACATTGATCATCACTGGCGATCTCCGCTTTCCGCGCCGCTTACTTCGGCGCTACTTCACTGGTGTAGGCGTTGAAATCGAGCATCTCCTGCTGGAAAAACTCCCGCATCTTCTGGATAATGGTCTTTTCCACCTGACGGACCCGCTCCCGGGAGATGTCATAGCGGTCACCGATCTCCTGGAGCGTATCCGGGTTGTCGGAATAGATCCGCTGGTTGAAGATTTCGAGCTCGCGCTCCGTAAGCTGCTTCCGGAAGGCTTCGATCTTGTTCTGGAGCAGAACATCCATCTCCTTTTTGGCCACATGGTCCTCGGCGGTTTCGGTCGGAGTGGACAAAAAATCGATGCGCTCCGTGTCGGAATCGTCTTTGACCGGCGCGTCCAGGGAGACATCCCACCCATCGAGACGCTGGTCCATATCGACGATCTCCCGCTCCGACACCCCCAGCCGTTCCGACAAGAGCCGGGGCTTGGGGTCGAAACCCTGGTCGATAAGGGCCTGCTTTTCCTTTTTCAGCTTAAAAAAGAGCTTTCGCTGGCCCTGGGTGGTCCCGATCTTGACCAGCCGCCAGTTGTCCATGATGAACTTGAGGATATACGCCTTGATCCAGAAGGAGGCGTAG
>CAZWGY010000127.1:0-11207 GCA_964633575.1 uncultured Desulfobacteraceae bacterium | reverse complement strand
GGCATTGATCAAAGCTTGTGCCATCGCGCTATTTTTTAATAGACCACGCATCCCGCACAGGACCGACCCGATGACGAGCTGGCTGATTCCCGCCATCATCTCCACCTTAGGCGGGACCATAATCCTCTTTCTGGTTTACCTTTTCCTGTACTTCGAGGAGCGGGAGGGCTTTTTGGGGATTTGGGCCCTGGCCTGGGGGTGCTACGCCCTCCGGTTCGGGTTCATGCTGGGGAATATTCTCATGGGGGGCCACCCGGTCCTTCTGGCCGGCAACCAGATCTCCGCCCTTGCAAACGGCCTCTTCCTGCTCTGGGGGACTTACGGGTTTATCGGGCTGGCCCGTCCCGACCGGTGGATCGCCGCCCTGGTCCTGGGGACGGTCTGGGTAATCGTGGCCGTGTTTCAGGAAGTGTCCTTTTTCTGGCTGACCCTGCCCACCTTCGGCTTCATGGCGGTCATCTATATCTGGACGGGCGTGGTACTGCTGCGCCACCGGCGGATCGATCATCCATCCCGGTGTCTGGTGGGCTGGACGTTTATCGCCTGGGGGATCCACAAAGCCAACTACCCCGTGCTCCGGCCGGTGCTCTGGTTCGCGCCGTTCGGATATCTCCTGGGGGCGCTTCTGGAGCTGGTGGTGGCCGTCTCGATCCTGATGCTTTATTTCCAGCGGAACCGGATGGAGCTTTCGGCCAACGAAGAACGGCTGCGGACCATCACCGACAACACCCCGGATTTGATTCTTCAGGTGGACGCCAAGGGCCGGGTGATCTTCAGTAATGGAGGCCGGGATGGAGCCGGGATCTTCCCCCGGGTCGCGTCGGGGGACAGCATCCACGACTGGCTGACCACTCTCGGCGACGCTGATGAGCCGTTCCGGACCGCCCTTGCCGAGACCCTGGCCGACGGGCGATCAAGGGAGATCGAGGTTGAGGGAGCCGACCGGTGGTACTGGCTCCGGCTGGCCCCGGTGGGCCACGCCGGCGGAGTCGGGAGCGTCATCGTCATCACCGCGGACATCACCGAGCGGAAGACTTACGAGGCGGCCATCCGGGAGCGGGAGGCCCGGATGCGCCAGAGCCAGAAGCTCGAGGCCATCGGGATTCTCGCCGGGGGCATCGCTCACGATTTCAACAACATCCTGTCGGCCATCATGGGCTACACCGAGCTCTCCCTGACCCGGATCAAAACGGATGACCCGCTCCACCGGAACCTGACCCAGGTAATGAAGTCGGCCGACCGGGCCAAGGAGCTGATCCAGCAGATACTCTCCTTCAGCCGGGACACCGGCCACAAAAAAAAGCCGGTCCGGGTGGCATTTATCATTAAGGAATCGATCAAGCTCCTCCGGTCCTCTTTACCCCGGACCATCGAGATTCATGACGATATCGCCCTGGACGCCGGACCGGTTCTCGCCGATCCTTCCCAGATCCAGCAGATCATCATGAATCTTTCCACCAACGCGGCCCAGGCCATGGATGAACGGGGCGGGGTTCTCTCCATCACCGTGAAGGCAATCCACCTGGACAGTCTTTCGGCCGGCCAGCTCGAGGAGCTGACCCCGGGCCCCTACATCCACCTCACGGTCAGCGACACCGGCCACGGGATGTCCGCCGGGACCCTGGAGCGGATTTTCGTCCCATTTTTTACCACCCGACCGCCGGGAAAGGGGACCGGGATGGGGCTGTCGGTGGTTTACGGGATCGTCGAAAGCCTGGGCGGTGCCGTCAAAGCCTACAGTGAACCGGACAGGGGGACGACCATCAGCATCTACCTGCCCTGTATCGACGCCGAGGAGACCGCGGCGACGGCGGCGGAGATGGACGCGCCCACCGGCACGGAGCGGATTCTCTTCGTGGATGACGAGCCGGCCCTGGTGGAGGTCGCCGAAAACATGCTTTCTCTCCTGGGCTACCAGGTCACCTGCCTGACATCGAGCCGGGAGGCCCTGGACCGGTTCCGGGCCGCGCCCGACGAGGTGGATCTGGTGATCACCGATCAAACCATGCCGGAGATGACCGGCCTGGAGATGGCCGGGGAGATGATGGCCATCCGGCCGGACCTCCCGGTGATCCTCTGCACCGGCTTCAGCCGGCAAATCAACGCGGAGCGGGCCGCGGCTCACGGCATCCGGCGGTTTCTCATGAAGCCCATGGTCATGCGGGATGTGGCCCAAAGCATCCGGGAGGCCCTGGACGCCCCCGCCGACCCGCCCCCGCCGCCGGGACCAGAGGATGACGCACCGTCCCGATGAGGCCGCCGTCCGTGAGGCCCTCGCCGAATCGCCGGAAAACCGCCGCTGGCTGGTCCGATCTCTCCGGCGAGCCGCCTGCCGCCAAAAGGCCGCCTTCGACCCGGACCCCATCCGGGCGGCCCGGCGCCTCTTCGCCGAAAACCGAACCGGGTCCGACGGGTTTGTGTCCGAAGCCCTCTGGGACCTGCCCAACCGGTATCCCTGGACCTTTGCCCCCGAAACGAAAAACCTCATGGACCAGCTCCGGCTGGAGGCCGACGTGGTGGTCCGGGCGTGGGAGATTCTGGACGAACTGGCCCGGGAGGCGCCGGTGACGGTGATCCTGAACGAGCGGGCCCCCACCGATTACTTCACCTGTGCCCGGCCGGCCGGAAGCCACCGGATTCGCCTGGTCACCGGGGTAAAGATCGCATCCTCGGAGCATCGGTCTCCGCTTTTGGGAACCCCCGAGGGGGCGCCGTTGATCCGGGCGGTGACGGACGCCGCCGGTGAAGGCCGCCGGCCGGTACTCCTGGACTTTTCCCGCCGGCGGTTTCCTCGGGCCTTTCTCCGGGTTGCCCGGCTGGCCGGCCGGATCGGCTGGGGGATCAGCCCCCTGGGCAAGGTGTCGGGTCCCTCGCGCCGGGACCCGCCGGGACCCAAGTCGCCGAGGGGACTTCCGCCCCGGCCCGGCACCCCGGCATTGACTCTTTTCGACCCCTGGCCGGTCTCGGACCCGGAGATCCTCAGCGGCATGGACCCCGAAGACCGGGCCGCTTTCGGCGGCTCCCCCCAATCCAAGCCCTGGCAGGACGACCGGATCGGGGCGAGGGCGGAGATGGAGATGGACGAGGACGGCCGGTACCGGACCGTCTCCCTCGCTTGGGTGTTGCCCACGCCGAATGGATGGACCCGGGCCGATTCGGTTTTCCGGGAGCTCATGGCCGACTGCATCCGGAAAGCGGCTCCGGACCGGTTCGCCACATGACCGGCCGGCGTCCGGTGTTTGCCGTTGACCTCGATGGGACCCTGGGCCACGCCGAGCCGGTGGACGGAGGGCTCCCCATCCGCGGGCGGACCACGGCATCCTTTCTGGACCCGGCGGCTCTCGACCGCCTGGCGGCCCTTTCCCGGCGGATCGATCTGGTGGTGGCCACCGGCCGGTCGGCATCCACCGTCGCTGATTTCAAACGCCACTTCGCGGCCGCCGGGGTTCGGGTGGCCGGCTGGATTCTCGAACACGGGGCGGTGGTGGCGGACCGGCCCGACTGGGAGGAGAAGGTCCTGGCCGGGATCGACCTCTCTGGGGTCTGGGACGGGATCGAGGCGATCATCTCAGCCGAGGGGCTCCCCATCGAAGTCGATTACTACCGGGCCGACCGCCGGGCCACGGTGGTCCTGTCCGGCAAGGGGCCGGTCCTGGCCGAATACCTCATCGACCGGGCCGCCCCGGTCCTCGGAAACCGGTTCCGGAGCCTGGTGGGCAAGCGGAAGATCACCCTGATTCCGGCCCGGGCCACCAAGGAGGCGGCCTTTGCTCAGGCCTTCGGCGATACCCGAGAGCTTTCCTTTGCCGCCGGGGACACCGCCGACGACCTGGGCCTACTTCGGGAGACCGGCTACCCCCTGACGCTTACCGGCGCGGCCGAACCCGTCCGCCGGTACGTCGCCAACCGGGGGGGATTCGTGGCCAGCGGGGGCGGCCATGCCGGAACCATCGCCATCATCGACGAAATTGCCGCCCGTCTGGACCGAAGCGCCCCCGGCCCGCCGACCCCCGGCCCCCGGCTCCCGATAGAGGAGACCGACCACTTCCGCCCCTCCCGACAGGTTTACCGGGACAGGGTCTGGGCCGAATCCCCGCTCCCGACCGGTCGGCCCGACCCGGCCCGGTTGGACCGGATGGCCGCTCGACTGGCGGCGGGGCGGGGCCGTATCATCGAAGTCCGGATGCGGGACTGGGGCGGCGAGGCCAAGCCGCTCCGGGCTTTGCTCAGCGCCCTGGTCCCCCGGTTGCCCCATGCCCGGTGGCGCCTGGTCTTTCGGCCGGAGCGCCGGGGAGTCGAAAACCTGACGGGGATGGACCGGATCACGGACCGACTGCCGGCTTTTGCCCGACTTCCCGACGGGAGCCCCCGGTTTTCCGCTCCCGGCGTCCCGTCGAGCCCGCCGGATTCCGGCCCGGCCGATGTCTCCTTATGGCTCTACGACCACGTGGACGACCTGTATCCCTGGTACGAGCGGACCGTGGGTCGGCTGGTCATCCGCCACCCCGCCCGATCCCGGACCTGGCTGGTCAACCCGTCCTTTCTCAAGATCGCCGGGGCATTGATGATTGATCCGCCGGAGGCGCAGGCCACCGCCCCTCAAGGGATGATCGCGGCCAACCTGGTGGACGAAACCGACATCCGGGTCGCCGCCGAAGGGTTCGCCCGGCTCCGGGACCGGCTGGCCGGGCTCATCGTCGCCCCTCGAGTGATCACCAACCCCGACCGAAACCGGCGGATCGACCGGGCGCTCCGGGAGATCGGGGAGACGCCGGTCCCGTTGACCAAGGCCCGGAGAGACGGAAGACGGCCCCGGGTTCTGGTAGTGGACACTTACGGAGACCTGGCACGGCTCTACGCGGGCGGGGCAATTACCTATCTCGGCGGCGGGTTCGATCCCCGAAAGCGGGGCTTTGATCCGGCCGAATCCCTGGCGGCCGGGGTCCCCGTGGTGACCGGCCCGTTGTGCGACTACAACCGGGTGGCCGTCAAAGGGCTCGATGGAACCGGCTGGATCACCCTGATCGAGGATGCCGACTCGGCCCCGGACCGGTTTGTCGAAGCGGCCGAGCGGCTCCTGGCCCGGCCGCCCTCCCCGGCGGACCTCGAAACCTTTTTCAACGACCGGCGCCTGGACCCGGAGCGGGTCGCCGCCGAAATCCTGGCCGGCCTGTCCGGCGATCGGAATGAATGGAACGGCCTTGATCATCATTTCGGCCACACGGCGTTCAGACCTAACCCCCCTAGCCCCCCTTCCCTGAAGGGAAGGGGGGAATGATCATGCCATGATTTCAGCCGGATCAGGCAATTGATGTCACCCCCTCTCCTTTAGGGGAGGGGGCTGGGGGGAGGGGTTTGATGAGCCGGGTGAAACGAATGGCCCAAACGATGATCATGAACAATGGAAACCACGAATGAGCTTACATGATCAGGCGGACACGCAGGTCCGCCCCTACAATCGGCACCCTTAGTCCTCATCACTATTCAAAGGTTAATGTCAAAAGATGGAAAGGAGAGCGGAGATGAGCGGACCTGACAGCGGCCACCCCATGCTTTCGAGCCTTCCCCCCGACCAGATGGTCAGGGGAAAGGTGGTCTCGGCCGATGAGGCCGTCCGGGTGATCCGGAACGGAGACACTCTCGCCACCGGCGGATTTGTGGGGATCGGCTTTCCCGAGGCTCTGGCGGTGGCGGTGGAATCGGCCTTTCTGGACGGCGGAGCCCCCCGGGACCTGACCCTCGTTTACGCCGCCGGCCAGGGGGACGGCGGTGATCGGGGCCTCAACCACTTCGGCCATGAGGGGCTCGTCTCCCGGGTGATCGGGGGCCATTGGGGCCTGGTCCCCAAGCTCCAGAAGCTGGCCATGGACAACCGGATTCAGGCTTACAACCTCCCCCAGGGGGTGATCACCCATCTTTACCGGGACATTGCCGCCGGAAAGCCCCGGACCATCACCAGGGTGGGCCTGGGGACCTTCGTGGACCCCCGGTTAGGCGGCGGCCGGATCAACCCGGTCACCGAGGCGGAGATCGTCGAGGTGATCACTTTTGACGGCGAGGAATACCTGGCCTACCGGACCCTGCCCATCCACGTGGCCCTGCTCCGGGGAACCACCGCCGACCTCGACGGAAACATCACCATGGAAAAGGAGGCCTTGACCCTGGAGTCGCTGGCGATTGCCACCGCCGCCAAAAACTCCAACGGGTTCGTCATCGTTCAGGTGGAGCGGATCGCCGACCGGCGGACCCTCAACGCCCGGCAGGTGAAAATCCCCGGCATCCTGGTGGACTGCGTGGTGGTGGCATCCCCGGACCATCACTGGCAGACCTTCGCGGAAATCTACAACCCGGCCTTCAGCAGTGAGGTCCGGGTTCCGGTCCAGTCCATCGACCCGATGCCCCTGACCGAACGGAAGATCATCGCCCGGCGGGCGGCCTTCGAGCTCTCGGCCAACAGCGTGGTCAACCTCGGGATCGGAATGCCCGAGGGGATCGCCGGCATCGCCAACGAAGAGAAGATTCTCGACTACCTGACCCTGACCGCCGAGCCGGGGGTTATCGGCGGGATTCCCGCCGGGGGCCTCAACTTCGGAGCCGCCACCAACACCGACGCGGTGATCGACCAGCCCTACCAGTTCGACTTCTACGACGGCGGCGGGCTCGACGTGGCCTTTCTGGGGCTGGCTCAGACCGACCGGCATGGGAACCTGAACGTCAGCAAATTCGGCCCCCGGCTGGCCGGAGCCGGCGGGTTCATCAACATCAGCCAGAACGCCCGGAAAGTGGTCTTCGTGGGGACCTTCACCGCCTCGGGCCTGTCCACCGCCGTGACCGACGGCGCCCTCCGGATTCTGTCCGAAGGCCGGGTGAAGAAGTTTCTCCAGGATGTCGAGCAGATCACGTTCAGCGGCCGGCTGGCGGCCGAGCGGGGCCAGCCGGTCCTCTACGTCACCGAGCGGGCCGTCTTCCAGTTGACTCCCGAGGGGATGGTTCTGACCGAGATCGCTCCGGGGGTCGATCTCCAACGGGATGTTCTCGACCAGATGGCCTTTGCCCCGCTCATCCCGGAGCCGCCCCGGCGGATGGACTCCCGGATCTTCGCGCCCGAACCCATGGGCCTCAGGGAGGACATCCTCGGGATGACCCTGGCCGACCGGCTGACCTACCATCCGGACGAAAACCTGTTCTTTGTCAACTTCGAGGGGTACGCGGTGAAAACCGCCGAGGATATCAAGGCGATCCGCGAGGCGGTGGAGGGGATTCTCGCCCCGGTGAACAAGCGGGTCTATACCATCGTTAATTACGACAATTTCAGGATTGCTCCGGACCTGGTGGACGACTACACCGAGATGGTCAAGGGGCTTGTGGACCGGCTTTACTCGGGGGTCACCCGGTACACCACCTCGGCGTTTCTCCGGATGAAGCTGGGATCGGCCTTAGAGGAGCGGGGGGTGTCGGCTCACATCTACGAAAGCCGGACGGAGGCCCGGCGGGCCTTGAGCGGCGGGAGCCGATAGGGGTCAGAGGCCCTCACGGCATTCAGCCACGGCCGCCTCGATCTCATCAACGTGGGCTTCGATGCCTTCGATGTAAGCCTCGTAGCCGGAAAAGAGGTCCGACTCGATCCGGCCGAAGTAGTCCTCGCGAAGGGCGGCCATGTAGGACCGGAACTCGCCCTCATAGTCGGCCCCCTTGGGCTTTCCCCGGTATTTTTCCTCGATGTCGGCTCGCTGAGCTTCCAGGTCCGCCCGGGCCGAATCGAGGGAAACCCGGAGATCACCCAGGCGGGCCCGTTCCGCTTCCAGCTCCCGATCCCGGTCCTGAGCCGCCCGCAACCGGGCCGACCATTCCGGATCGGACCGCTGGGTCACGCACTTGTAGAGGGCCAGGGTCAGCTTCCGCTGTTCGGCCTTGATCTCCTTGATCCGGACTTCGTACTGGCTCCGCTGCTTTTCGAGCTGCTGCCGCTGGACCACCACCGCCCGGTAGTCGTCCCGCAGCGACCCGGCCCACGCAACCCCGGCCAGAAGGCTGATCAGCAGCGCCGCCGCGCCCCACCGCATCCTTATGGGGACACTCATATAATGATCTCCTTTTCCACCGGCGGGGCCGCCCGGCCGTCGGCGCCGATCTCCAGCCGGTGACGCCGGTCGCCCCAGGCGGCGACAATGGCGGCCTCGAGGGCTTTTCGGGTCGTGGTCTTCAGGTTGACGAACTCCAGGGCGCTGAGGGAAACCCCGTCTCCCCCGTTGCCGGCGTTCCGGGCAACCCGGACGGGAAGCGTGATCCGCCGCCCCCCGAAGTCCAGCTCCGCTGACCCCTCACGCCCCGGTTCCAGCCTGCTGTCGCAGCGGATGAGCGCTCCCCCGGCGCTCAGGTTTCGAGTGGAAAACGTTACCGCCGATTCCAGACCGGGGAGCCGGAGCCGGCCGGCCAGGGACAGGGGGAACCGGACGTCTTTCTGGATAAGGTGCCGCTCCTCGAGCCCCTTTAATATCCGGATGTAGCTCATCATGTGATCGTTCTGGGATTCCAGCTCCCGATAGGCGGCCACCGACCGTTCCGCGTTGACCAGGTTCCGCCGGACCACCGAGTCCATCTCGGTAACGGCCAGGCTGATCCCGTCCACGGCGGCGGACTGATTGTCGATCCCGCTGATGATCTCCCGGATCATCTTGTCCACATCGGTTACGGCCGTCGAGACCGTCTCGAACCGATGCCCATGGCGGGCGATCATATCCCGTTCCTCGTTGATTTTCAACGAAATGGTTTCCGCGAGCCCGGCGCTCTCGCGAGCCGATCCGGTGGCCCGATCCGCCAGCCGGCGGACCTCTTCGGCCACCACCGCGAACCCGATTCCGGCCTCTCCGGCCCGGGCCGCCTCGATGGCGGCGTTTAAGGACAACAGGCCCGTCTGGAAGGCCACCTCGTCCATGGACCGGATGATCTCCCGAATCTGCTCGCCGGTCCGGGAGACGTCCTGGATGGAGCTGCTCAGGTCGGAAAGGGCGTCGGCGGTCCGGGCGATGACGTCGGCGTTGTCGTGCATGATCTCGTTGACCCGGCCGGCGGTCCGTTCGGTGTCCCGGCTCGCCCCGAGGATGCTCTCCACCGCCGAGGACGTCCGCTTCAAGCACTCGGCCTGCCGGGCCGCGCCCTGGACGAGCTGTTGATTGGTGGCATGGAAGTGGCCGGAAGCCCGGCTGACCTCCCGCATGCTCCGGATCATCCCGTCGGTGATCCCCTCGATGGTCCGCTTGGCCGACCGGCAGGTGAGAACGCCGACCCCGACCGCCAGAATCACCGCGCTCACCCCCAGAGCGATGAGGATCAGTTCCCAACTTTCCACCTTGACCGTGCTGGTCCGGAGCGTCGCGTCGGCGTTGGACTTGACCGCCGCCGCCGTCTCGATGATCCGCCGGTCCACGTCGGTCAGCATCCGCTGGATCTCCCCCGAGGTTTCGGCCAGAGCTCCCTCAGCCGCCAGAACCCCGTTGATGGCGCCGAACATCTTCCCGGTCATCCGGTCCAGGGCGTCGAATGCCTCGGCGATGGGCCGGGTCCCGTCCCCGCCGGGCCGCTCCACCAGAGGATTCCGGCGGGCCTTTTCCAGCAGACCCCCGATCCGGGCTTCCGCCTCGGCCACCGCGTCGGCGTTGTCCGCCAGGAGCGCGTCCTTGATGCTGACGTTGAGCTCGTTGCCGTCGGCCCGGATGGCCATGGCGGACCGGATGGTCGAAAGCGCCGTCTCGGTAGTGTTGATGAGGACGTCGTTTAAGTCCAGAGTCGAGGCCGAGACCGTCCCGTCCACCCGGTTTATTGCCATGTCGGTGATTGCGGTGATGGCCGCGTCAATGGATATCCGGAGCCGCTCCAATTGTTCCGTCCGGTCGGGGCCCGGCGGCTTTCCCACCGCGAGGGTCAGCTCGACCGCCGTATCCCGGAGCCTTCCAAGATGGTCGCCGATCTCCCCGGCAAACCGGTCATCCGACTCCGCCCGGACCCGCTCCATGGACCCGTCGATGAGCCCGGTCATGTCGGCCTCGGCATAGCCGAGCAAGTCGGGCGGGACCGCGTCGGCATCCGGCGCCGGAGCCAGAATCTCGTAGTAGGACCGGACCGCCGCCGCCGACCGGATCGCCGACAGGAACACCTCGGTGGTGTCGGTCATCCGGTCGAAATGCTCCCGAAGGCGGATCATGGCCTCATCGATGCTCCGGGTGGCGGCCAGCTCGGCCTCCTCGGCGATGGACAGGACCATCCGGCTAACCGCGTTCAGCTCGGCCAAAGTCGCCTGGCGGAGCCCGGCCAGCTCGTTGACCGCCGCAAGCTGGCCCTCCTTGAGCCGCACCAGGTCGGTCAACAATCCAAAAATCCCGGTCTCCCCTAACCCGGCCATCGAAACATCAGCCGCCGCCAGCGCCTCGACGGCGGCCCGGTGCTCAGCCAATGCCTCGGGGGTTCGGGCCCGGGTCACCGCCGTCACCCGGGTCCGCAACGGCATCAGGAGCCGGATTTTCTCGTTCTGGTCGTCAATGGTCACGCCAATCTCCCGGGTGGTCAACCGCAGGTTGGATTGGATTCCCCGCAGGGCGAGGATGCCGGCGGTAACCGAAATCCCGGTGATGGTCGCGCAGAGCAGAAATCCCCCGAGAATCCGCCACTGCAAGGTAATCCGCGAAAAAATGGTCATATTCCCTCCGATCCGTCGTTCCCCATCTCGTCCGAGTCTCAGGCGCCATGGCGTCAATGGAAAATCCGGGATAATGTTGGCATATACCGACCATTTCATCAACTCTCGATCCCCGACACTAGCGGGGGGAAAGGACGGGAAAAGGGGCGGCGGGATCGGTCAATCAACCGGGGAGGCGTGGGAGCAGTTTCAGGGAGTCCGTCGGACCGTGTAGAGCCGTCGGCCGACAAATCCCCGGAGCGCGGCACCGTCGGTGCAAAGCCGGAGCCCGGCCGCGACATCCGGGTCGGCCACCGTCTCCAGCCGGGGATCGCCGATCTCATGGGAAAAGATCTCCACCGACCCGTCCTCGGTCCCGACTACCGCTACCCCCGAATCCAAAACCGCGAGGCTCGCTGAGGCTGGTCCCGCCGCATCGACGGAACGGATGTCATAAACGGCAAATCCGGCGTCAAAGCGGATGACAAACCGGCGGACCGTCCCCCGCCGGTGGCCGATAACCACGCAGACCCGC
>CAZWGY010000126.1:0-11265 GCA_964633575.1 uncultured Desulfobacteraceae bacterium | reverse complement strand
CCCCCCTTTCAATGCCAGGTCGGCTTGCCGGGCGGGGGCATGACGAAGTTCTTGCCGTCGGCGTCGTCGATGGAGGTGCTGGTGAACCGGATGAAGTGAACCATATCGCTTCCGGGGGCGGACAATAGGGCGACCATCCCCATGTCGATATCCTCGAAGAAGAAGAGATTGCCCATCCGGCCGTTGATAAAGCAGGTTCCCTGGACGAACGGGGATTTTCGGGGCTGGATGAGAAAGAGATTGGTCACCTGCCCGCCTTTCTCGAACATCTGATTGGCCATGCTTTTCAAGATCGTTTTGATAAGCGGTTTCTTGGTTGGCTTGCAGATGTTGAAGATGCCGCTGTCGCTTGCCAGATGGTCGTAAAAATAGGTAAACGTGACTCCAAAATTATCTTCGCTGACCAGCATCTGTTTCAGCTTTTCTATATGCTCCGTAAAGCGTTTCATGGTGTCGTTCCTCGGTGAGGGGTAATTCTTTCGCGCCGTGCTCCGGCCTTCAGTCGAACGACCTTATGGTAGTCAAAACGGACCGTTCCGTCAAGTCAAGCTCGCTTTGATCCGGTAAAGCAAAAGGGCATATTGCTTAAAAAATCCGTGGTTTCCGCCGAATGATAGGGCCATTGATGCTCATTGCGCCGTTTTTGACATCCTCACGGATGACGGCGGCGGATCAATGTCATTCTTGACGTTTGGATGTGGGCCAAATATGATTCGAGAAGGCAATGACCGGCGGCTGAAAATCACAAATCGGGTATGCGAATATGAACAAACGAGGTCCGATCGTCTCGCTGCTCGCCAGGAACGGACGGATGGTTGAAGACGGCATCATCGATCAGGCGACCCATTTCGTGTTGCGAAACACGGGCACCACCGCCTATCTGGATGGGGGACGACGAATCCGGGTGCCGGTTTACCCGCCGGAGGCGGTCCGGGAGGCCATCACCAATGCGGTGGCGCATCGGGATTACACCATCACCGTTACGGATGTCGAGCTGTCCCTTTACCGCGACCGGCTGGAAGTAATCTCCCCCGGCCGACTGCCCAACACGGTGACGGTGGCGAAGATGAAGCAGGGCTACCGGGCCGCCCGGAACGAGCTGATCAGGGAGATTCTCCGGGACTACGGATATGTCGAGCATCGGGGGATGGGGGTTCGGCGGAAGCTGATCCAGGGGATGCGGGAGCACAACGGGACCGAGCCGGACCTGATCGAAACGGAGGACCGCTTCATCGTCCGGCTCTGGAAAACCGCCGAGTCCCGCCTTCAGCGGGATTCGGAGCGTTAGGGCCGATGGGCCTCGAACCGGTCGGCCACCCGGGCCATCTGATCGGCGTCGGGATACCGGGCCATGGACTTCCGGCATCGGGCGATCCGGTCGGATAGAGGGGGATGGGTGGCGGACCAGGCGGCCGGGTCCGGTGGCCCGGCGGATTCGGAAGAAAGCCGGGTCAGCAGCCGGAGCAGGCCGCCGGGGTCGTACCCGGTCCGGTAGGCCGTTTCCAGGGCGGCCGCGTCGGCGGCGTGTTCGAGCTTCGGAGAAAGGCCCCGACGGAACAGGACGTCGGCCAGCCGGTCGATCAGCTCCTCATAGACCGTCACCCCGTTGTCCAGGCCCTCGGCGGTGAAGGTCAAAAAGATATGCCGGCCGGTCAGGTGGGCGATCTCATGGGCCAGGACCCCGGCCAGCTCCGATTCGTCGGCCATGGCGGCCATCAGTCCTCGGGTCACCAGGATAATCCCGCCGGGGCAGGCAAAGGAGGCCCGGATGGGGCTGTCCACGACGGCGAAGTAGAGCGGGAGGTCCGGCGGGGCTCCGGTCCGGCCCACGGCGGCTCCCACCCGGTTGACGTAGGCTTGAAGCGGCTCCGGGTCCAGGGGCGGGCCGATCCGTTCAAAGGCGGCAACCGCCAGCCGATCCCCGAGAGCCGATTCGGTCTCAAGATCCAGCCCCTCGGCGGCCGAGATGAGGGGAAGGCATAAGAACAAAACCGCCAGGAGTCCCCAGAGGGGGCGGATCGACGGTCGTCGTGGTGCCAATCGGGTCATTTCAGCCTCCGTTGTTGTGAATCGTGGGTAGTGGCTGGTGGCTGGTAGGTAGTGGATTGTCCAGCCGTTCACTAACCACAAGCCACTAACCACAAGCCACTACCGGGCATACTCGCCGATCCGCCCCTCCCGGAGAAAGGCATCCAGCTCCGCCGGGCTGACGTAAAAGGTGAGGACCCGGGCCAGGGCCTCGGCGCTTTCAGGGGAGACATCCGCAACGGTCCGGCTTTCGCCGGTTTCGTCCTGGCGGCCCCGGATGGACCTTGCCGTGTCGGCGGCGGCCAGCATAATCCCGCTGTCCCCGAGATCCCCCAGCAGGTCATCCGGAGGGGGAAGTTCGGTTTCCGGGGATTGCTCGGCGAGCTTCCCCCGGTAGATCCAGCCGGTGGCGCCCGCTTCGGTCCGGACCCGGTACCAGGTGCCTTCGGCCGTCTCGACGCTGACTGCGTCACCGACATCGAGAGACGCCACGGTCTCGGCATCGGCCGCCGGTTCGGCCTTGAGGACGGCGCCGGTGCCGGAAACATAAAGGGTTCGGGCATCGGGCGGGGCGGCGGAGAGTAAACCGATGACCGCGGCGAACAGGATCAGGGTGGAAAACAGTCGGCGCATGGGGTGCCTCATTTGAAGGTTTACACGGGGGCGGAAAACCTTTCGCCCTCGAAGATCAGGCGGCCGCCCGGGCGGCTTCCAGGCCCAGGGTAAAGGCCCGCCGGTTGGTCTCCACAAAGTCCTTCCGGGTCCGGGTTTCGATGGCCGTCTCCAGGTCCGCCGGGGTCAGCGGGAGCTTGCCCGTGCCGGCCGCGGCTCCGAGGAGAACCATGTTGACGGCCATGAGGTTTCCGGCCTCTCGGGCCAGGGCCGCGGCGTCCAGGGACACCACCCGGGCCGTCTTTTCCCGAAGGAGCCGATCGATTTCGGCCAGGTCCGGATAGACTCCCCGGCCAATGGCCACCGTAAAGGGCGGTGTCGGGGCGACGTTGGTCACCACCACCGTCTTCGGGTTGCATCTCGGCAGCCCCCTAAGGGTCTCCGAAGGCTCGAACCCCACCAGGAGATCGGCCTCGCCATCCGAGATGATGGGGCTGTCCGCGTCTCCGAAGACGATGGCCGATTCCACCACCCCGCCCCGCTGGGCCATGCCGTGAATTTCGCTCATCCGGACCGGGATGTCGGCGGCCAGAGCGGCCTCGCCGATGACCCGGGCCGTCAGGAGGTTCCCCTGTCCCCCCACCGCGACGATGATCAGTCTCGTGGTCTCCATCATATCGTTTGCGATTCCTTATTTCATAATGGATTGTAAATCGTGGGTTGTGAGCCACTACCCCCGAACCGGGGCGATGGCGCCCTCCGGGCAGATCTGAGCGCAGACCGAGCACCCGGTGCAGGTGGCTTCGTCGATCCGGACCCGGTCGGCTTCAATGAAGAAAGCCGGGCAGGCCAGCGAGTCGATGCAGGTCCGGTGATTTTTGCACCGGTCGGTCACCGCGAAGGGCCGGCCCCGCTTTTTGCCCAGAGACCGAACGAACAGAACACAGGGCTCCTGGGCGATGACCACCGAGACCCCCGGATACTCCAGAGCCTCCCGAACGGCCGCCACGCTTTTTTTCACGTTGTAGGGACGGATGGTCGTTACATGGCCCACGCCGATCGCCCGGACCACCGCTTCGATGGAGACCCGGCCGAACCCTTCAAAGGAGAGCGCCTCCATGTCCACGCCGGGGTGAGGCTGATGGCCGGTCATGGCGGTGGTGCCGTTATCGAGGATCACCAGGGTGAGCCGGTGCCCGTTGAAAACGGCGTTGACCAGTCCGGGGATGCCGGAATGAAAGAAGGTCGAGTCGCCGATAAAGGCCACCGGCCGCTGGTCCGTGGCCGCGGAGAAACCGCAGGAAGTTCCCACCGACGATCCCATGCAGAGGAGAAAGTCGCCCATGGACAGCGGCGGGAGAAACCCGAGGGTGTAGCAGCCGATGTCGGTGGGGTGGATCACGTCGAGCCCTTCGGCCGCCGTCTTCACCGCGTAATAGGTGGCTCGGTGGGAGCAGCCGGCGCAGAGGTTGGGCGGCCGCTGAGGGATCTCCGGGAGGTCGGAGAGGTCCAGGCCCGGCGGCGGCGTGTAGGCGACGCCGAAGTAGGCGGCGATGGTCCGGCGGACGAGCGCCGGGTCGAATTCGTAAAGGCGGGAAAAGAGGTCCTCGCCCTTGCCCCGGATGGGGAGCGTCAGGCCGGCGCCCTGGGCGATGGACCGGATGGCGGTCTCCATGTAAGGCTCGCCCTCCTCGACCACCAGAACCCGGTCGCAGCCCGATAGAAATGCCCGGATCTTTTCCGCCGGCATGGGGTGAGACATCCCGATCCTCATCAGCCGTGTCCGGTCCGCGATTCCCAAATCCCGGATGGCGTCGCTCACGTAGGCATGGCTGACGCCGTTGGTGACAATCCCCCAGGTTCCGTCGCCGTCAACGGTGTTGTATTGACAGCTCTCGGAGATGGCCCCGGCCCGCTTGATGGTCTCGATGAGCCGGGCGTGGAGCTTCCGGGAGACGGCCGGGACCGTGACGTAGTTGAAGGGATCCCGGTTGAAATGACCCCCGGTGACCCGGGGGCGGATGTCGCCGAGGATCACCGGCGCGGTGGAGTGGTTGATCCGGGTGGTGGTCCGGAAGATCACCGGAAGGCCCAGCTCCTCGGAGAGGTCAAAGGCAAAGGGAACCATCTCCCGAGCCTCGGCCACCGATGTTGGCTCCACCACCGGCAGGCCGCTCATCAGGCCGTAATACCGGTTGTCCTGCTCGTTTTGGCTGGAAAACATGGCCGGGTCATCGGCGCTGATGATCACCAGACCCGCCTTGACCCCGACATAGGCCAGGGTCATGAGCGCGTCGGCGGCGACGTTGACCCCCACGTGCTTCATCACGCACATGCTCCGGAGTCCGGCGTTGGCGGCGGCGGCGGCGACTTCCAGAGCCACCTTCTCGTTGGTGCTGTATTCGAAATAGAGGTCGGTTTCCCGGGAGATCTGAAAGAAGTTGAGGGAGATCTCCGAAGACGGCGTCCCCGGATAGGTGGATGCCAGGGCCACCCCGGCCTCCACCGCCCCCCGGGCAATGGCCTCGTTGCCGAGGAGCAAAAGCTTCCGGCTCGGCGAATCGGTCAATAACTTGTGCATATCGTATTCTCCGCGATTTGGCGGCGTTTCCAAACGGCAACCCGACACGGCGGGCGCCCACTTACGGACGACAGGGGTTTTATACCAGCAGGCTCCGACATGTAAAGGCTTTTTTCCCGAAACCAATGATTTCAAAACCCTTGGGGAAACGAGGGAAAGGAGAGGGGGGTGAGATCAGGAAGCTCGCGGATTTTGCCAATCCACGATGTCAAGCCCCTGGACTCTGGAAAATTCATACCCGCCCTGGTCGGGCCGCTCAATCGGGTCATCGGCAAACGCTCCGGCGGTTTCCCTGAAAAACCCCGGCGGCCAACCCCTGGATGTCGTTTCGGGCGTCGTGGGTTTGGGCACGGGCTGAAAAACGACGATGACGTCCATTTCCCGTAAAGGGGTCTCAAGGGGGAGCTTCAGGTTAAGCATCCCATTTTCATCCGTTTTAGTGGTCAGTTGGATGGTCTTCATACGGTCGATCCTCTGTACGGCGGATATCTTCGATTGGGTGAAGCTCTCTCTGATAGACACTATTGAGCCCCTGATGGTCGCATGGCCATCGCTTTACTCATATTGACGGAGCGGGATGGCGGTGTCAAATTGAAACCACAAGCTTCCACCACGATTCGACATGTAACGGCTTTTTTCCCGAAACCAATGATTTCAAAACCCTTTACAAAATGCCGGTATTGGTTTATACATGCGGGGTTTATGGTCCGACGGCGGGGTTCCGCCGACGGTGATTTGGATGAAGTCAGGATGAAACGAGGGGTTCATGGAAGATGTGCTGCCGCTGGTGATCGCCACCCGGAATCCGGGTAAGACGGCCGAGATCCGAAAGCTGCTTTCGGGCTTTCCGGTGACGATCAGAAACCTAGATGATTTCGGCCCCATTCCGCCGGTGGTCGAGGACGGGGAGACATTCGAGGAAAACGCCTACAAAAAGGCGAGCTTTACGGCCCGGGTGCTGGGGACCCCGGCTTTGGCCGACGATTCGGGGTTGACCGTCCGGGCCTTGAACGGGGCGCCGGGAATCTATTCGGCCCGCTACGGCGGAGACGGGCTCTCCGACGCCGACCGGTGCGACCGGCTCCTGGCCGAAATGGACGGCCGGACGGACCGGACCGCGGCCTTTGAATGCGTCATTTCCATTGCCGTGCCCACCGGCCCGGCGCTTACTTATGAGGCCCGGTGCGAGGGCCGGATCGCCGAGTCGCCCGCCGGGGATAACGGCTTCGGATACGACCCGATCTTTTTCTACCCGCCTCTGGGCAAAACCTTTGCTCAGTTGACGGCCGAGGAGAAAAACCGGGTCAGCCACCGGGGCCGGGCATTGGCCGAGGTCCGGGAGGAGTTCGACAAGGTTTTGACCTGGATTCGGATGCATATTCCCGTCCAGGAAAAATTCGTCTGCCAGCATGACACCGAGGCTCCGGATGGCTGAGACGGTCCGGGCCTTTATCGCGCTGCCGCTGCCGGAGCTGGTCCGAGATCATCTCCGGGGCCTCCGGGAACGGCTCCTTCCCTACCATTTCCCCCTGCGCTGGCTTCCACCGGAAAACGTCCACCTGACCCTCAAATTCCTTGGCGACATCCCCCGCGACGTGGTGCCGGCCTTGTCGGCGGCCATGGAAACGGCGGGCCGGGATGGGGTTCCCCTCAGCCTGGCGGCAAAGGGAATCGGGGTTTTCCCGACGGTGAAAAAGGCACGGGTGGTCTGGGCCGGGCTTAAAGGGGAGACCGAGGCCCTGATCCGCTTCCAGGCGATCCTGGATAAGGCCCTGGCTGAGACGGGAGTCCCGCCGGAGACCCGGCCTTTCCGGGCTCATCTGACTCTGGCCCGGACGAAGGGGCGGGTGGAGCCCGAGTCGTTGACTTCGGCGATGGCCGAGCTGGCCGGGATCGAGACCGATCCTTTTATCGCCGGCGAGCTGGTCCTGTTCCGGAGCAAGCTGTCGCCCAGGGGCGCGACATACAGCCGCCTCGCCGCGGCACCCATCGGCGGGGACCATTCAGACGTTAACCATCCATGAAGCAGATCCACATATTCGATCATCAGGAGGCATTTATGAATATTTCACCGGACAAGCAGAAGGCCATTGAAAGCGCCATGACCCAGATTGAGCGCCAGTTCGGCAAGGGGGCGATCATGAAGCTGGGCAGCCGGGAGGTGGCCGATGTACCGGTGATCCCAACCGGTTCCCTGGCTCTGGATAGGGCCATGGGCGTCGGGGGGTTTCCCCGGGGCCGGGTCATCGAGATCTTCGGCCCGGAGTCCTCGGGCAAGACCACCCTGGCGCTCCACGGCGTGGCCGAAGCTCAGCGACAGGGCGGCGTGGCCGCATTTATCGACGCCGAACACGCCCTGGACACCGTTTACGCCCGGAAGCTCGGGGTCAACTGCAACGATCTTCTGGTCTCTCAGCCCGACACCGGGGAGCAGGCTCTGGAGATCCTCGACATGCTGATCCGCAGCGGGGCCGTGGACATCGTGGTGGTTGATTCAGTGGCCGCCCTGGTTCCCCGGGCCGAGATCGAAGGAGAGATGGGCGACGCTCACATGGGGCTTCAGGCCCGGCTCATGTCCCAGGCCCTCCGGAAGCTCACCGGGACCATCGGCAAGACCATGACCACTCTGATTTTCATCAACCAGATCCGGATGAAGATCGGCGTGGTTTTCGGAAACCCCGAAACCACCACCGGCGGCAACGCCTTGAAGTTCTACGCTTCGGTCCGCCTGGACATCCGCCGGACCGGCGCCATCAAGGACGGCCAGGAGGTGATCGGGAACCGGACGAAGGTCCGGGTGGTCAAGAACAAGACCGCGCCGCCCTTCAAGGAAGCCGAGTTCGACATCACTTACGGCGAGGGGATTTCCCGCACCGGCGACCTCCTCGACATGGGGGTGACCACCGGGATCATCGACAAGAGCGGGGCCTGGTACTCCTTTGAAAACGAACGTATCGGCCAGGGCCGGGAGAACGCCAAGCGTTACATGGCGGAAAACACCGACACCTATGACGCCATTCGGGAGCGGGTCCGGGATGCTCTGGGCCTGAGCGAGCGCCGGACCGAGCCGGACGCCGAGGAGGCGCCCGAAAAGATGGCCGAAGCGGAGTAGCATCCATCCAACCCATTGCCAAGGAGGGGAAGAACGAGCCATGACAGGCAACGACATCCGCAGACAGTTCCTGGAATACTTCCAAGCCCGTGGCCATCAGATCGTCCGCAGCTCGTCTTTGGTCCCGAGGGACGACCCGACCCTGCTGTTTACCAACGCGGGCATGGTCCAGTTCAAGCGGGTGTTCCTGGGCGAGGAAAAACGTGGCTACAACCGGGCCACCACCTCTCAGAAGTGCGTCCGGGCCGGGGGCAAGCACAACGACCTGGAAAACGTCGGCTACACGGCCCGGCATCACACCTTTTTCGAAATGCTGGGCAACTTTTCCTTCGGGGACTACTTTAAGGAAAAGGCCGTCGAGTACGGCTGGGATCTCTTGACCAACGGTTACGGCTTTCCCGAGGACAAGCTCTGGGTTTCCATTTACCTCGATGACGAGGAGGCCCACGACATCTGGGAAAAGCAAATCGGCGTGCCCCCGGAAAAGATCCTCCGCTTCGACGAGAAGGACAACTTCTGGGCCATGGGCGACACCGGCCCCTGCGGCCCCTGCTCCGAGATCCATTACGACCGGGGTCCCGAGCACGGCTGCGGCCGGCCCGACTGCGCCGTGGGCTGCGAGTGCGACCGGTGGCTGGAGATCTGGAACCTCGTGTTCATGCAGTTCAACCGGGACGCCTCCGGGAAAATGGAGCCGTTGCCCAAGCCGAGCATCGATACCGGCATGGGGTTGGAACGGGTGGTCTCGATCATCCAGGACGCCCCGACCAACTATGACATCGACCTGATGATCCCCATCATGGAAAAGGCCGAAAGCCTCTCCGGCAAGTATCGAGGCGACTCCTTCGAGTCGGACGTGGCCATGAAGGTCATTGCCGACCACAGCCGGGCCGCGGCCTTTCTTATCGGCGACGGGGTGCTCCCCGCAAACGAGGGCCGGGGTTACGTCCTCAGACGGATCATGCGACGAGCCATCCGCTACGGCCGGAACATCGGGCTCACCCGCCCCTTTCTCCACGAGACCGCCCAGGTGGTCTTCGACATCATGCGGCCGGCCTATCCGGAGCTTTCCGACAACGCCGCTTTCATCGAAAACGTCATCAAAAACGAGGAGCTCCGGTTCACCGAGACTCTCGACCACGGCCTCCGGCTCCTCACCGATTCCCTGAACGACCTCCGGGCCAGGGGCGACAGCACGGTCCCCGGTGATCTGATCTTCAAGCTCTACGACACCTTCGGGTTCCCCGTGGATATCGTCCGCGACGTGGTTCGCGACATGAACATGAGCCTCGATATGGACGGCTTCGACGAGAACATGGCTCGTCAGCGGGAAAAATCCCGATCCGTGGCCGCCTTTTGCGGGATCACCGAAGCCTACAAAACCCTGTCGGCCGACGGGGTCAAGCCCGAATTTCTCGGGTACGAGATCACCTCTTGCGACGCCGGGGTCCTCCTGCTGGTCCGGGACGGGAACGAGGTCCCCGAAGGGGTTGCCGGAGACGAGATCGAGGTGGTGACCGACCGGACTCCGTTTTACGGGGAATCCGGCGGGCAGGTGGGAGACGTCGGGACCATCTCCGCCGGAGATATGCGGATGGCGGTCACCGATACGGTCAAGGACCCCGCCGGCCTTATCATCCATCGGGGCAAGGTCCTTTCCGGCACCGTCAAGAAGGGGGACACCGTCACCCTGGCCGTGGACCGGGAGCGGCGGTGCGCCACCGCTCTCAACCACACCGCCACCCACCTGCTCCACTACGCTCTCCGGCGGGCCGTAGGCGATCACGTCAAGCAGGCCGGTTCCCTGGTGGCCCCTGACCGGCTCCGGTTCGACTTCACCCATTTTTCCCAGGTCGAGTCGGAGACCTTGCGGGAAATCGAGACCATCGTCAACGAGCGTATCCGCGAAAACGTCCCCGTTGACATCGCGGAGATGGACGCCGAGGCGGCCTTTCAGTCCGGGGCCACGGCCCTGTTCGAGGAAAAATACGGCGATCGGGTCCGGGTGATCACGCTTGAGGACTTCAGCAAGGAGCTTTGCGGCGGGACCCACACGTCGGCCACCGGTAACATCGGACTCTTTCGGATCGTCTCGGAGACCAGCGTCTCGGCCGGGGTCCGCCGGATCGAAGCCCTCACCGGCGCCAAGGCCCTGGAGCACGCTCAGAAGGAGACGGCTCTGCTCCACCAGGCGGCCGGGATGCTCAAGGAACGCCCCGAGACCCTCACCGACCGGATCGAAAAGATGGTAGCCAACCAGCGGGCTCTGGAAAAGGAGATCGAGCGGCTCAAGGCCAAAATGGCCACCATGTCGGTGGGCGAGGCCAGGGACGAATACCGGACCGCGAACGGGGTCAAGGTCCTGACTAAGGTCGTGGAGGTGGACCGACCGGCGGCGCTCCGGGACCTCGCCGATAAGCTCAAGACCCGGATCGGGTCGGGCGTCGTGGTCCTCGGGGCCGCATCCGAGGGCAAGGCCATGCTCATCGTCGCCGTAACCAAAGACCTCACCGATCGGTTCCACGCCGGCAAGATCATTAAGGAAGCCGCGGCCGTGGTGGGCGGAGGTGGCGGCGGCCGACCGGACATGGCTCAGGCCGGCGGCCCTGATCCCAAACAGCTTGACGCGGCCCTGGAAAAGGCGTTTTCAGTGGTCTCGGAGATGGCCGGGGCCTGATCCCCGCCGCTCCTTTCTTCCTCATCGGCCCGGCGGGAATCTCCCGCCGGGCCGCCTCCGGCCAGTTTCGCGACTTTTCGCAATCCCCGAGATTTCATTTGTGGAAACGGACACCCTGGGCAGTCGGGTGACGCAAAAGATTCTATTTTTGACTTTTTTCTGAAAAGCTGCGAAAATATGGATCAAAGATGCGGTAATCCCGGCGGAGATGAGCCCATGCAAGACGATTTAGACCGATTCCTCAAAAATCCCCAT